>CAKVKI010000188.1 GCA_934754975.1 uncultured Alistipes sp.
GAGCGGAAAACGGGACTCGGACCCGCGACCTCAACCTTGGCAAGGTTGCGCTCTACCAACTGAGCTATTTCCGCAATTATCTTTTCCGGACGAGCGGGATAAAGTGCATCCGCCCTTGATTCCGGCCCTGAAACCTGCGTTTCGGGACTGCAAATATAACCTGAAAAATTTATTCTGCAAAATTTTCCGGTGAATTTTGTCACAAAATTAGCGGTCACAGATCCCGAAAATTCAGAAAGGGCAGCACACATCGGTACAGACGCCATCCGTCAAACAAGATCAGAAGTATATCGCGGAGTCCCGGAAAGCCCTGCAAGAACAGTTGCAGGCAGAATCCGCCCCCCGAAGCAAAGATCCGGACATATCGCCGCCGCACAACACCGAAAGCATAAGGGCCGAAACAGCACGGCACCGACTGCCCGCCGCACAATCCGAAGACCTCCGCAGCAAAAACAAGGCTGCCTAACAAGGCAGCCTTATCTTTATCATGCAGTCCGCTCCGCCCACCGGGCGAAACAGTTTAGCGGATCTTGAAGCCTTCGTCGGCGCGGACCGGAATCGGCATCTGAGCGTATACGCCGCTTTCGAGTTTGTCGCGTACCGATTTGAACGCCTCGATCGTGTAGTTCACGTCTTCGAGCGTATGGGCTGCCGTGGGGATCACGCGCAGGATGATTTCACCCTTCGGGATCACCGGATAGATTACGATCGAGCAGAAAATGCCGTGGTTCTCGCGCAGATCGACGATCAGATTCGTCGCTTCGGGAATACCGCCCTTCATAAAGACGGGAGTCACGGGCGAGTTGGTCACACCGATTTCGAAACCGTTCTCTTTCAGGCCGCTCTGCAGCGCACGAACGATCTCCCACAGTTTCTCCTGGTATTCGGGATGGTTGCGGATCAGCTCCAGACGCTTCAGCGCGCCCATTACCATCGGCATCGGGAGCGACTTGGCATAGAGCTGCGAACGCATGTTGTAACGCAGCAGGTTCACCAGCCAGCGGGGACCGCAGACGAATGCGCCGATACCGGCCATCGACTTGGCGAATGTGTTGAACAGCACGTCCACGCCGTCGGTCACGCCGAAGTGCGAAGCCGTACCGCGGCCGCCTTCGCCCATCGTACCGAAGCCGTGGGCATCGTCCACCAGCAGCCGGAACTGGAAATCCTTCTTCAGCGCCACGATCTCGTCGAGTTTGCCCAGGTCGCCCTTCATGCCGAAAACGCCCTCCGTAATCACGAGTACGCCGCCGTTCTGCTCCTCGGCAAGGTCCGTAGCGTGCTGCAACTGCAGGCGCAGCGACTCCAGGTCGTTGTGGCCGTATACGAACCGCTTGCCCTTGTGCAGGCGCAGGCCGTCGATGATGCAGGCATGCGCTTCGGCGTCGTAAACGACTACGTCGCGCGGCGTGAGCAGGCAGTCGATGATCGAAATCATACCCTGATAGCCGAAGTTGAGCAGGAAAGCGTCGTCCTTGCCGACGAATTCGGCCAATTCGCGTTCGAGCTGCTCGTGGTAAACGGTCTGGCCGCTCATCATGCGGGCGCCCATCGGGGCCGCCATGCCGAATTTAGCCGCGCCTTCGGCGTCGGCCTTGCGCACCTCGGGATGGTTGGCCAGGCCGAGGTAGTTGTTCAGACTCCAGTTGAGCATCTTTTTGCCCCGGAAAACCATGTGGGGACCGATCTCGCCCTCCAGCTTGGGAAATGCGAAATATCCGTGGGCGTACGACATGTACTGACCGATAGGTCCGCCTGCATTTTTTTCAAGGCGTGCAAAAATATCAACCATAATGTATTGTAATTTAATGTTAGTTTCCGTTCCGGACGCGCAAAAGTACAAAAAAACCTTTTTAGCGATCAAAATTAGCCGTTTTTTATTCGGCACGGGTACGCATTTATACTTATTTACACCTATAAAAAAGGAAAAGGGCCGCTTTCGGCGGCCCCGGAACGGTTTTTCAGCGCCGCCGCCGGTCGATCGCATCGACGATCACCGCCACCGCGCCGTCGCCCGTAACGTTGGTCGCCGTGCCGAAGCTGTCCATGGCGATATAGGTGGCGATCATCAGTCCCGCGAGCGTTTCGTCGAATCCCAGCATCGACTCCAGCAGTCCCAGCGCGGCCATGATCGCCCCGCCAGGCACGCCCGGAGCCGCGATCATCGTCACGCCCAGCAGCAGGATAAATCCGACGAACGTTCCGGCCGGCAGGTCCAATCCGGCGATCATCGACACGGCCAGCGCGCAGGCGACGATCTTCATCATCGAGCCGGAGAGGTGGATCGTCGCACAGAGCGGCACGACGAACGACGCGATTTCGGGCCGCACGCCGAGTTTCAGGGTCTGGCCCAGCGTCACGGGAATCGTGGCCGCCGAAGACTGCGTTCCGAGGGCCGTGACATAGGCCGTAAGCATCGTGCGGAGCATCCGCAGCGGATTTTTACGCGCCGCAAGTCCGGCGACGGAGAACTGCACGAGCAGCAGTACGACGGTCATGCAGAAGATCACCACGATCAGCTTCACGAAAACGCCCAGCACGCCGGCGACCTGCCCCGACCGGGTCATCGAGAGGAAAATACCGAAGATATAGAACGGCAGCAGCGGAATGATGACGCTGCCGATCACGCGTTCGATAATCCCCTTGAATTCATCCATCACCCCTTTGAGTTTCACGCTGTGGGTGTAGGCCATGCCCAGCCCCAGCACGAAAGCCAGCACCAGCGCCGACATGACGCCGAACAACGGCGGCATCTGGACCGTGAAATAGGGCGCAAGGGCCGCGCCCGTATCGTCGGGCAGCACAGCCGGCGAGCCTTCGAGCAGCGCAGGAAAAACCGCCCGCCCCACCAAATAGGTCCCGAAGCCCGAAAAAAGCGTGAAGGCATAGGCCAGCGCCGCCGTAACGGCCAGCAGCCACCCTGCGTTCTTCCCCAGGTCGGCGATGCCCGGCGCCACCAGGCCGAGGATCAGCAGCGGAATGACGAACGACAGGAACTGTCCGAAAATATCGTTGAACGTCAGCGCGATGCGCGTCGCCCACTCGGGGAAGAAAAAGCCGCATCCCACACCCAACCCGATGGCCAATATGACGCGCGGCAGCAGTCCGAACCTGAATTTCATAGGAGAATGATTTTTGTAAAGATAGAAAATATATTCCGAACCTGTACGCTTCCGCCCGCCGCAGGCCACGGAGCCGGCCCCGCAAACCGAGTTTTCCACCGGCCGCCGCCGACCGAAACAGGCATGCAGCGTTCCGGGACGGCGGAACAACATTCCGAACCGGCGCGGCCGCGGCCGGAAACAGCGCAACAGCGGCTGAAAACGGCGCGGCGGTACAAAGTCGGATATTTTATGTATTTTTGCATTACTATGACATCACTATTTCACGACATTATTTTCGGCCCGGTACACTCGCGGCGGCTGGGCCTTTCGCTGGGGGTGAACCTCCTGCCGACCGAATCGAAACTCTGTTCGTTCGACTGCATCTACTGCGAGTGCGGCTGGAACGCCGAACACCGCGGCGGTCGGCGTTTCAACGCCCGCGAAGATGTCCGCACGCAGCTCGAAGCGACGCTGCGCCGCATGGTGGCGGACGGCACGCCGCCCGACGTCATCACCTTCGCCGGCAACGGCGAGCCGACCCTGCATCCCGAATTCGAAGCGGTGATCGGCGATACGATCGCCCTGCGCGACGCATTGTGCCCGTCGGCCAAAGTCTCGGTGCTGTCGAACGCCACCCAGCTCCACCGCGAAGAGGTGCGCCGCGCCCTGCTGCGGGTGGACAACAACATCCTCAAACTCGACTCGGCGTTCGACGCCACGGCGCGCCTGATGAACAACCCCCAGAACCCCGCATATACCGTCCGCGGCGTTGTGGAGCAGATGAAGGGCTTCGACGGACATCTGACCGTGCAAACCATGTTCCTGCGCGGCGAATGCGACGGACAAAAAACAGACAACACGACCGAAGAGGAGGTCTCGGCATGGCTGCAGCTGATCGGGGAGATCCGGCCGCGGCAGGTCATGGTCTACTCGCTCGACCGCGACACTCCGTGCCGAACGCTCGAAAAGGTCCCGCGCGAAGAGCTGCAGGCGATCGCCGCCCGCGTCGAAGCGCTCGGCATTCCCTGTTCGGTAGCATAATCCGCCTGCCGATGAGACTGCTGCTGCTCTGGCTGCTGCTCGCCGGCAGTTGTACGGCGACGGCTCAACACCGCCCCACGGCGCGCGCACTGAGCGAGCTGCAGGACAGCGTGTGGCGCCGTCTCGACGCCATGCGCGCAACCGATCCGGTCTCCGCCGCCGTCTACGTATCGGCTATCGACGGGTCCGAAGGAATCGCCGACGCCGTCCGGGCGTCCGGAACCGACGAAACCGCAGGGATCGTCCGTGTCCACCTGATCCGGGCCGACTCGGCGATGAAAGCCCGCTTCCGCCGTTACGTACACGACAGTCCCCTGATCCGGCTCGAAGGATTCGATCCCGACACGACGCCCTGCCCGCCCGCGCCCGAAGGCACACCGCCGCCCGACGGACTGGGCATGAGCGCCGAATACGCTTTCTACCCTGCCAACACCGACTGCGTACGGCTTACGATCCGTTACAGCGGTGATTCGACCGTCTATTTCGGTACGGACTACATCGTTTGCCGGTTCCAAAACGGCCGCTGGGAAACACTGCCGGCCGCCAACGCATGGAACGCTCTGCTGATCGGCATCGGCCGCCCGGAATTCCCTGTTCCCGGCGGCGCTCCGCAGGCGGACCCTTACACTTACGGCTTCCCGGCCCGGCTCGCGCCGCGCGTCTATCCGTCCGTATACGCCCGTTACCGCATCTGCAAAAATGTTTACATGGAGAATCCGCGCCGCGACTACCTGCTTACGGCCGATTTTACACTGACGCCCTTCGTCCCGTTCACCCGCTTTTCGGGGCAGGAGGGCGACAACAACTGACAAATCATGCAAATACTCCTCTCCTGCGCCAAAACGATGGCCGAAAACAGCTCCCTGCAAACGCCCCGCACGACTTCGCCCCTTTACGGCGCACAGGCCGGACAATTGGCCGGACAACTGGCGACGCTCTCCACCGGAGAACTGGCGGGAATCCTGCGGGCAAACCGGCAGATCGCCGCAACGAACCGACTGCGCTACAGTCGTTTTCACGACGACGCGGAGACGGCGCTTCCGGCGGCCCGTACGAAGATCGGCGCCGCTGTTGAGT
>CAKVKI010000189.1 GCA_934754975.1 uncultured Alistipes sp.
CGGTCGCCGCGGTGGATATCCAGCAGCTGGCAGGCCGGACCCAGGCCGTGCGTGGCATAGACGTCGCCGCGGTGCGACTGGTTGAAATCGAGACGCCAGTTGCCCTGATAATATTCCCAGAAGGGATCGAGATCGTGGATGTACGAACCTTCGGTGTGGATAATTTCGCCGAACAGCCCGTGCTGGGCCATGTTGAGCGTCGTCAGTTCGAAAAAGTCGTAAACGCAGTTTTCGAGCATCATGCAGTGGCGCTGGGTCTTCTCGGCGGTATCGACCAACTGCCAGCACTCTTCGAGCGACATGGCGGCGGGAACCTCCACGGCCACATGTTTGCCGTGTTCCATGGCGTAAACCGCCATCGGCACATGCAGCTGCCACGGCGTGCAGATATAGACCAGGTCGATGTCGTCGCGCCGGCAAAGCTCTTTCCAGCCCTCCTCGCCGCTGTATGAGGCGGCGGCAGGGAAATTTCGGCCGGCAAGTATCTCCTGCGATTTTTCGACCCGGTCGGGATAGAGATCGCAGAGCGCTTTGATTTCGACGCCGTCGAGGTAGGTGAAACGCTCCACGGCGCCCGGACCGCGCATACCCAGTCCGATGAATCCGACCCGCACGACGGGCATCGGATCGGTCGTCAGCCGCAATACCGAATGTTGGCCCTCAGCCCGGGCCGGGGTATCGAAAACAATCACGCCGTCTACGACGCCATAACCTTTCGGCGACGAATCGCAGGCCGCAAAGAGGAGCGCCGCAACGGCCGCACACAATAAAAAAGCAAATTTCTTCATTTTATTCCAGAATTTTAGGTGTCCGTACAAAAATAGGAAATATTTTGAAATATGCGGTCATTTGACTACATTTGCCGACGTAAAAATCACACACCATGTTTCGTAAACTAGCGGCGGTAATCCTATCGGTCATTCTGCTTTCTCCGGGATGGCTCGGCGCAACGGGACTTACACTGCCGTTCGCCCTCGTTCCGCTGTTGTGGATCAGTTCGTCGTACGACGCTTCGCGCCGTTCGTGGCGGCGTGTGTTCGGCTGGGCCGCGCTGACCTTCGCGCTGTGGAACATCGCGACGATATGGTGGATATGGAACGCGACTCCCGTGGGTCCCGTCGCCGCGACGCTGGCTTCGACATTCTTCAACATGATCGCCTTCATGTCGTTCCACACGGTTTCGAAAAAAGGGCCCAAAGCATTGGCTTACACCCTACTCGTCGCAGGCTGGATCGCCACGGAATACTGGTATACGGTCGGTGACTTTTCGTGGCCGTGGCTGATTCTGGGCAACGGATTCTCGCACGAGGTATGGCTCGTGCAGTGGTACGAATATACGGGCGTCTTCGGCGGTTCGCTGTGGGTGCTGCTCTGCAACATCCTCTTCTTCGAAGCGCTCCGCGCCCGGCGCCGCGTCGGCCGCTGGGCCGCGGCCGCGGGCATGCTGCTCATCCCGGCCGCCGTATCGCTGGGTATCTGGTGGAGCTGGGAGCAGCCCGACGAGGGAACGGCCCAGGTGAGCGTCGTCCAGCCCAACGTGGCCTGTTACGACAAATTCAACGGCCGCGCGGAGTGGCAGGAGCGCAACATCGTCGACCTGCTCCGGGAGGTTCCCGCCGGAGCGCAGTTCATCCTGCTCCCCGAAACGGCCGTGCCGAGACATTATTGGGAGCCGGGACTCACCCAGACCCGCTTCAGCAGCGAGCCGGGGCCGTTCTGGCAGGAGCTGGCCGACACGCTGCGCAGCACCCATCCGCAGGCGCTGCTCGTCACCGGGGCGTTCACCAACCGTTATTATGCGGCGGGGCTGCAACCCCGCACGGCCTTGGGCAACCCTTACGGCGACGGCGGCTATTACGACGACTTCAACACGGCCGTGGGACTCGACTCCGCAGGCCGCACGCAGCTGCACCACAAAGGCAAGCTGGTGATCGGCGTGGAAAATACCCCGACGGTCATCTTCGACCTCATGCAGTTTCTGGTCATCGACCTGGGCGGCGTCGTGGGGCAGATCGGCATGGGACAGCACGGCACGGCCTTCACGCACAACAGCATGCGCATGGGTCCGGCCATCTGCTACGAAGGACTTTACGGCGACTTTTACGGCGATTTCGTGCGCCGGGGAGCGCAGTTCATGGCCATCATTTCGAACGACGGCTGGTGGGGCGACACGCCGGGTTACAAACACCTGTTCACCATCTCGCGCCTGAGGGCCATCGAACACCGCCGCGCCGTCGCCCGTTCGGCCAATACGGGCATGTCGGGCTTCATATCGGCCCGCGGCGACATCGGGCAGACCCTCGGCTGGGAAAAGCGGGGCGTGATTTCCGCCGCCGTGCCCCTCAACTCCGAACTTACTTTCTATACCCGATACGGCGACTACCTGGGACGCATTTCCGAGTATCTGATGCTGCTCTGCGTGCTTTACTACATCGCCTACCGGGTCAAAAAGAAAAATTACCTCGTCAAATAAAACCCGAAACCCGATATGAATTACACCCAGACCCTCGAATTCCTCTTCTCGTCGCTGCCGGCCTTCGAAACCAAAGGCGCGACGGCCTACAAGCCGGGATTGGAGCGTATCACCGCGTTCTGCCGCCACATCGGCAATCCCCAGCGCAACTTTTTCACGATCCACGTGGCGGGGACCAACGGCAAAGGTTCCGTGTCGCATATCATCGCATCGGTACTCCAGCAGGCGGGCTACCGCACGGGGCTTTTCACCTCGCCGCACCTGCAGGACTTCCGTGAACGCATCCGGGTGGACGGAGAGATGATTCCCAAACAGAAAGTGGTGAACTTCGTGGACAAGCACCACGACAAGATGGTCGAACTGGAGCTGTCGTTCTTCGAAATGACCGCCGCACTGGCGTTCGACTACTTCGCGCAGAGCGACGTCGAAGTGGCCGTGATCGAAACGGGACTCGGAGGACGTCTCGACGCCACGAACATCATCGTGCCGTTGGTGAGCGTCATCACCAACGTCGGGCTGGACCACACGGCGCTGCTGGGCGACACGCTCCCCAAAATCGCCGCCGAGAAAGCCGGCATCATCAAAAAGAGCATTCCGGTAGTCATCGGTGAGGGCGACGCCCGTTACAACGACGTCATCGAGCAGGCCGCAGCAGCCAATAAATCGAAGGTCATTTACGCCGAGCAGGAATTCTCGTGCGACCCCTGTCCCTGCGGAAACGACCGCCAGCACTTCTGCATGCACCGCACGCGCGACAACCGCAATTTCGAAGTGGACCTCGATCTGGGAGGCAATTACCAGTGCCACAACATGGTCACGGCGGCCGCCACGGTCGATTTCCTGCACGAAGAGACTCCGCTGACCATCTCCCGCCGCGCATTCCTCGAAGGCACGCGCGACACCGCGGCCATCACCTCGCTCCTGGGCCGTTGGCAGAAACTGGGCGAACAGCCGCTCACGGTCTGCGACACCGGACACAACCCCCACGGCATCGCCTATGTCGCCCAGCAGTTGAAAACCACGCCCCACAAGCAGCTCTTCTGCGTGATCGGCTTCGTCCGCGACAAAGACCTGGCCCATATCCTCCCGCTGCTGCCGCACGACGCCCACTATATCTTCACGCAGGCGAAGACCGAACGGGCGCTTCCGGCCGCAGAACTCACCGCCAAAGCCGCAATATACGGACTGCACGGCGAAACCGTCGCCGAAGTTCCGGCCGCCGTGGCCCGCGCCCGTGAACTGGCCGGAGCCGACGACATGATCTTCATCGGCGGGAGTACCTACGTGGTCGCCGAAGCTTTGTAAATCCGCCTGAAAATTACGGCCGGACACCCCCGCAAACAACTTATAACCCGGGAGCGGAAAAGATACGACAGGTCTTTCCGGCCCGGGTTTTTCCCGTTTTTATCGCGGACGGACATAAAATCCGGCGGCCGACCGCATGCGACCGTACGAAAACTGCCCCTGCTGCAAACCGATCGGTTTGCAGCAAAGCCCTCTTCGGGCAGGCCCTTGCAGGAACGGCAGAAAAATTGCGGCATCCCGATCCTCGCCGGCAACGACAGGCTGCCGGAGGTCTCCGGCACCGGCAAATCGCGCACACCGGAGGTATACAATTACCGAATCGGCCTTTTTTATAGTTTTTTTCCAATGTATAACTTTTTTGATGATCTACATATAAATAACGGGAAAATGCATTTGGCGGCATCATAACAACGATTTGAGATACAGGGAATTCGATTTACGGGAATTTTGATTTTGCAAATAATACTAAAAGTCTTAATTTTGGCATATTAATTACTTCCAATGCATCAAAAACCGACCAAAACCTGCATTTCCTCCGCGGAGTTCGGGAGATTATATTCCGAATACAACCCCCGGTTTACCGAGGTTGCCTATCGTTACGTACGCGACCGGGGAATTGCAGAAGATCTGGTGTCGGACAGTTTCATGGCATTCTGGGAGGAACGGGACCGGCTTGCGGAGGATGTGAATGCCCCGGCCTATGTACTGACCATCGTCAAGAACAAGTGCCTGAATCACCTGAAGGCCCGATTGCTGCACCTGCAGATCGAAAAAACACTGCATTCGACCCAGCAGCGGCTAATCCAATCCGACATCCAGTCATTGACGGCCTGCGTTCCCGACACGCTGTTCGTGCAGGAAATGCAGACGATGCTCGATCGCGCCGTCGCCCGGATGCCGGAACTGACACGGCGTATTTTCGAGGGCAACCGCTACGAGAACAAAAGCTACAAAGAGCTTGCTCAGGAGCTGAACATCGCCTTCACCCACGTCAATTTCGAGATGCGGCGGGCGCTGAAAATACTCCGGGAAGAATTCAAGGACTATATTTTCGCGCTAATCATACTTTTGGCTGTCAGCAATTTAATTTAATAAAATAAATTATTAAACAAATAAATGCATCGTTTTACTACTAACACGGTGCATTTGTTTGTTATTACTATTAACAGAGAGAAAAAGAGAAGATGGACGATTTATTACTGTACAAGTTTTTGCAGAACGAAGCATCGGAAGACGAAATCAAGACGGTATTGGACTGGCTCGATGCCGACCCGGCCAACCGGAAATATTTCGCTGAGCTGGACAATATGCTCAATGCAGCCCGTGTAAACCGGCCCGCAGGCCGGAAACCCCTGCGTCGTCCGCTCCCGGCGCTGCGCAGTATCGGCGCATGGAG
>CAKVKI010000190.1 GCA_934754975.1 uncultured Alistipes sp.
CCGTAAAAAGGGCGTATTCGCCGCCGGCCTTGTCCAGAATCCGGCGCAGGCGGGTAGGGTTGCAGTCCGTAATGACGATCTGTCCGAACGAATCCTCCGACACGAGCCGGATCAACTGTTCCACACGTCCCGCATCGAGCTTGTCGAACAGGTCGTCGAGCAGTAGGATCGGCTTCTCGCCTTTTTCCTGCGCGACTATGGCGTACTGGGCCAGTTTGAGTGCGATCAGGAAGGATTTCTGCTGCCCCTGCGAGCCGTATTTGCGTAAAGGGTAGCCGCCGATTTTCAGTGTCAGGTCGTCGCGGTGAATTCCCGACGTGGTGAATTCATTGACCAGGTCTTTCTGCCGTGCGGCGAGGAGAATCTCCCCGAACGGCCGGTCGTTCAGTTCCGATTTGTAGTGCAGTTCGACCTGCTCGCGGTCGCCCGAAAGGATGCGGTAATACTCCGCTGCCACGGGTTGCAGCCGCTCGGCAAACTCCCGCCGCCGGGCGTGAATCCGGTCGCCGTGTTCGACGAGCTGCATGTCGTAAATCCGGAGCATCGTTTCGTCGGGGCTGTTTTTTAGCAGCCTGTTGCGCTCGGCCAGCACGGTGTTGTAACGCATCACGGCGCCCAGGTAGTTCCGGTCCAGCTGCGAGATGAAGGCGTTGAGGTATCGGCGCCGTTCGTCGGCGGCGTCGCTGATCAGGGCGCTGTCCGCAGGCGATACGATCACGGCGGGAATAAGTCCTACGTGATCCGAGAGCCGTTCGTACTCCTTGCCGTTGCGTTTGAGTACTTTACCGCCTTTGCGCGAAAAGGAACATACGACGCTTTCGGTCTTTCCCCCGTCGGTGAGATACTGCCCTTCGGCAAGGAAGAAATCGGCGCCGTGGCGGATGCTCTGTCCGTCGGTCATGGCCAGCGACGACTTGCACATCGACAGGTAGTAGACCGCATCGATGACGTTGGTCTTGCCTGCTCCGTTGTCGCCTACTAGGCAATTGACGCCCGGACAGAGGGCAAATTCCGCCTGTTCGATATTTTTGAAATTCAGCAGCGATATTTTCTTCAGAAACATAGCCCAAAGATAGTGCAAGCCGAGCGCAATGCCAAATTTATTTGAGCATTGCCGAGACGCCGCCTGTTTTCGGTAAAGATATAAAAAAAGCGGACAGCGCATTGCACATTGTGAATAGTTTTGTATCTTTGCAGACTAACACACCGAAATTTAACTAAAACAAGATATTTTCATATGGCAAAGCAGCATGTAGCCGAGCAGGAGACCCTCGGCGAAGCAATGAACAGAACTGAGCTTTTCTTCGAGAAAAACGGCCGTAATATGGCGTATATTTTCCTGGGACTGCTGGTTCTTGCAGCCCTTATTTTCGGATACCGCGCACTGATCGTAGCCCCTCGCGCCACCAAGGCCGCCGAGCGGATCGCCGAAGCTCAGTACCGTTTCGAGGACCAGAATCCGGATTACCAGCTTGCACTCGAAGGCGACGCCAACGGCGCCGGCTTCCTCGACGTGATCGACGAATACGGTTCGACCCCTTCGGGCAATCTTGCCAAGCACTATGCGGGCATCTGCTACCTGAAGACGGGCGATCTGGAGAACGCCGCCAAATACCTGGCCAAATACTCGCCGGTGAAAGGCATCCCCGGAGCGCTTATCAACGCCCAGAACCTGGGTTTGCAGGGCGACATCGCCGTCGAGCAGCAGAACTACGCCAAGGCGGTGAAATTCTACGAACAGGCTGTCAAAGCCGCCGACAACAACCTGACGGCTCCGATGTACCTGCGCAAAGCGGGGCTTGCCGAGCAGGCGCAGGGCAACAGCAAAAAAGCAGCTGCATTTTACGAGCAGATTCTGACCTCCTATCCCGCATCGACGGACGCGCGTGAGGCGGAGAAGCTCCTCGGCAGCGTGAAATAACAGGGACTATGGCGACCAAGAATCATAATCTTTCCAAATTCGACTCACCCCTGCCTTCGGCCGCCGACATGCGGTTCGGAATTGTCGTGGCCGAGTGGAACCGCGAGGTCACCGAAGCCCTGCTGGAAGGGGCCGTGCGGACGCTCCGCGCCGCCGGATGTCCCGACCTGAACATCCAGATCAAGTATGTTCCGGGGACGTTCGAACTGGCTCTCGGCGCGCAGTTCTTCGCCGAGTATACCGACGTGGACGCCGTGATTGCATTGGGCTGCGTCATTCAGGGGGATACCCGTCATTTCGATTTCATTTGCCAGGGGGTTACGCAGGGCATCACGCAGCTGCAGATCCAATGGAACATGCCGATCGCTTTCGGCGTGCTGACCGTGAACGACATGCAGCAGGCCTTGGACCGCTGCGGCGGCCGTCACGGCAACAAGGGCGACGAAGCCGCCGCCACGGTTATCAACATGGTCAAGCTGCAGATCGAAATGGAAGCCGCTTCACCGGACCACGAACCCGACCGGCGGAATATCAACTGATCGGCGGCGACGCAAATACATGAAAAACGGAGAGTTGTACAACTCTCCGTTTTTTGTTACAGGCGACCCGTATGCGCGGCGTCTTCCTGTGTCTCTATTTCTCCTTCTCCGGGAGCGTTATGCGCTCCGAATAGCGCCGGCCGGAACGGTCTGTGGCGACGACTTCGATTTCGCGGGCCGAAGCCGAAGGCCGGGCCTTGAAGTAAAAATGCGTCGTGCGCGGCTGCTGCGATTTGGACGGCTTCTTTCCGGCGGCCTTCAGCGAGTCGATGTTGGCGATGTAGTCGGGATCGTTGAGCCAGATGCGCTGCATGGAGCCGCGGTAGCGGCCGTCCTCATACCATACGACCGTCCAATAGGAATCCCAGTTCCACACTTTGGCGATCACCGAAGCCGGATAATCCTTCGCCGTGCCGGGCCCCCATACGCGCAGCTGCCGGGCCTCGGGCATGTCGAGACTCTGGTAAGTCCACGAGAAATCCCCGCCGCATTCGCGGAAAAGCTGCCAGCCTTTGGGCGTGCCGTCGCGGTTGATCGGGTCCCGCCAGAGGTTGCCGCATATCTGCGCCACGTTGTGTTCCATCGCGCCTTCGCGGATGTCGAAATTCGAGTTGATGTGCGTATGTCCCGAGATGAAATGGATTTCATGGCCTGCAAAGGCGTCCATCAGCCTTTCGGCCGACTCCATGACGCGGCGTTCCTCGCGCCAGGATTTCATGGCCGGAGCGTGCATCGCGAAGCAGACGCGCGAACCCGCCGGCAGGCGTTCTGCATAGCCCGCCGCCCAGCGCAGCTGCATCGAGTCGATCTGCTCCTCGTACTTCCGGGCGCCGTGGTAGACGATGTCGTCGAGAACGATATAGTGTGTCCGGCCCATGTCGAAGGCGTAATACGTAGGTCCGAAATGCGACCGGTAATTTTCGGTGGCTTCGCGGTCGGTGAATTTGTGCAGGTCGTGGTCGTGGTTGCCGATCACGCCGTAAACGGGGATTCCGAGCGATGCGAACTGCTCCCTGACTTTGGCGAACAACTGCGGCGAGTCCCACACGATGTCGCCCAGCAGAATGGCGGCCTGATCGACTCCCTGCGCCTTTTTTGCGGCCGTTGCGGCCTGCAGCGGCGGGATTATCTCGGTGCGGAGCCGTTCGAAATGTTCGTCGGTCTTGGGCTGCGGGTCGGCGATGGCCAGCAGTTCATAACATGCCGCGGTTCCGGGCCACGCCTGCAGTTCGAAGTCGAAGCGTTTGGCCGAAGGGGTGTAGGGCAGATAGAACTGCGGGACGCCCTCTTTGAGCGGTGCGATGTACCCCGACGGGGTTACGACGCTGATGAATAACGCCTCATCGTCGGCGTCGAGGGCGAACGCCCCCTGCGCGTCGCTTTGGGTAAAGGTGTAGCCGTCCGTCACGGCGACGCCGCCGAGCGGCTTGCCGCCGCATTTGACGGTTCCCCGGATCGGACGGGCGGAGACTGCGGCGCAAAGCCCGCAGCAGATCAGCAGTAGAGGTAGCAGACGTTTCATAGTTCGGGTTGTTATTTGTTAATAGGTTTTTGTCGTATTGTCGACGGCCCGGCGGTTAAAAGACGCCGAGGTTGTCGAGGAAGATCAGCAGCAGCACGGCCGGGCAGACATAGCGCAGCAGGAAGATGAAGACGCCGTAAATGCGGAATTTCAGCTCCCCGTTGTTGGTGATCTGCTCCCTGAGTATCTGCCGGTCGAGTTTCCAGCCGACGAAAACGCAGGTGAAGAATCCGCCTGCGGGCAGCAGGATGTTGGCCGTGAGGAAGTCGAGCGAATCGAAAAGCGAAAGTCCGCAGATCGTCCAGCCGCTCAGCACGCCCAGCGACAGCGATGCCAGCGATGCCAGCGCGGCTGTTCCGGCAGTCGTCAGCCATGCCGCGGCTTTGCGGCTCAGGTGCCACTCTTCGTGCAGGTAGACCGTCACCACTTCGTGCAGCGAGATCGTCGAGGTTAACGCCGCGACGACCAGCAGCAGGAAGAATACCGACGACCAGACCATGCTCAGGGGCATGCCGTTGAAGATGCTGGGCAGGGTGATGAATACGAGCGACGGTCCCGACGAGGGTTCGATACCCACGCTGAAGACTGCCGGGAAGATCACCACGCCGGCCAGAACGGCCACCAGCGAGTCGAGAATCGTGACGTTGAGCGCCGTATGGCGCAGGTTGGTGTCGGGCTTGAAATAGGAGGCGTAGGTGACCATCGTTCCGATACCGATCGAGAGTGAAAAGAACGCCTGCCCCAATGCGACGAGTACGGTCGTGGGCGTCACTTTCGAGAAATCCGGGGCGAAAAGGAATTTCAGTCCGGCTTCGCCGCCCGGCATCAGCAGCGAATGGATCGACAGGATAATCAGGATGACGAAGAGCAGCGGCATCAGGATTTTGGCCGAACGCTCGATACCCTTCTGTACGCCGAGTGCGATCACGAAGTGGGTCGCCAGTACGAACAGGCAGGTGTAGAGAACCGGCCGCCACGGATTGCTGATAAAGGTCTCGAACAGGTTTTTGTACTCCTCGGCCGTGGAGTAGCGGGCGATGTCGCCCGTGACGGAGTGGACCATGTATTCGGCCGTCCATCCCGAGACCACGAAATAGAATCCCAGGATCAGGAATGCCGCCAATACGCCGTTGTAGCCCAGGAAACTCCATCGGCGGTTC
>CAKVKI010000191.1 GCA_934754975.1 uncultured Alistipes sp.
CCCCAGACGCCGATCAGCAGGTACATCGGGATCAGCGCCACTTCGTAGAACATGAACATCGTGAAGAGGTCCACCGAGATAAAGAACCCGAAAACGCCGACGCTCAGCAGGCAGAACCAGAGGAAGTACTCCTTGACCTGCGTTTCCATCCGCCACGAAGCGAACGTACCAGTAAATACGATGACGGCCGACAGCAGCAGCATGGCGACCGAAATGCCGTCCACGCCCACCGCATAGTGGATATTGAGCGGAGCGTACCACACATGACTCGCGGTAAAGAGCATGGCGGCCGTTTCGCCCGCTTCGCGCAGGCCGAGGTAGCGCAGCACCAGCGCCGCCGCCAGCGCCAGCAGCAGCGAAGATCCCGCCACCATCACGGCATGGATCTGCCGCGTCGATTTCGACAGCCAAAGCCCCAGCATCATCAGCAGCGGAATGACGGGAAACAAGGATAATATATTCATAACAACTTCGGATTAACGGATTAACAGCAGGATGATCGTAAAGCCCAGCGCCCCGCCGAGGAACCAGATGCAGTAACGCTGCACGCTGCCGCTCTGCATGTCGCGGATCGCGTACGCCGCGCCGTTGGCCGCCCGGGCCAGCAGATTCATAAAACCGTCCACGACGTGACGGTCGAACCACGCGATCGGGGTCGAAACAGAGCGGAAGATCACCTTGTGGGTGACGAACTGATAAACGTCGTCGATATAGAATCGGTTGTATGCCGCCCTGTGCAGGCCGCGGAATCGTTCCGCCAGCGAGTCGGCGACGGGCTGGCGCTCACGCAGGTACATCCACGTCGCCAGCGCAATGCCCGCGGCAGCCACGCAAAGGCTCACGCCCGCCACGCTCCAGTCGATATGAATCGTGTAGGGCATGCCGTCGCTGCTGACGAACTTCCCGAACGGGATCGCGCCCCCGACGAGCGTCACCGCCGCCAAAAACACCAGCGGCAGGGTCATCGTCAGCGGAGCCTCATGCGGCCTGTGCGCGGCATGCAGCTCCCGGTTCTCGCGCCCCCAGAAGATGTTGTAGTAAAGGCGGAACATGTAGAACGCCGTCAGTCCGGCGACGGCGGTCATCAGCCACCCCATCGCGGGGCTGAACGCGAAGCAGGCCGTCAGAATCTCGTCCTTCGAGAAGAAACCGCTCAGGGGCCAGATGCCCGCAATGGCCAGGCAGGCGACGAGGAACGTGGCGTGCGTCACGGGCATATACTTGCGCAGGCCGCCCATGGCCGACATTTCGTTGGAATGGACGGCGTGGATGATACATCCGGCGCCGAGGAACAGCAGGGCCTTGAACATGGCGTGGGTGAAGAGGTGGAACATCGAAGCCATGTAACCCAGCCCGCCCGCATGCGGATCGGCTGAGGTGCAGACGCCCAGCGCCACGATCATAAAGCCGATCTGCGAAATGGTGCTGAACGCCAGCACGCGCTTGATGTCGCTCTGCACGCAGGCCACCACAGCGGCGTACAACGCCGTAAACGCACCGATGTAGGCCGTCCAGTGAAGCACTTCGGGCGCATAGCCGATAAAGAGCGGGAACATGCGCGCCACGAGGTAAACGCCCGCCACGACCATCGTCGCGGCATGAATCAGCGCCGACACAGGCGTCGGGCCTTCCATGGCGTCGGGCAGCCAGATATGAAGCGGGAACATGGCGCTCTTGCCCGCGCCGCCGATGAACATCAGCCCCAGCGCCAGCGGGATCATCGTCCCTGCGGCGGCCAGCAGCTGCACCTCGGGCGTAAAAGAGAACGTTCCGGCATAATAGCCGTAGAAGAGGATTCCGACAAGGAATCCCAGGTCGGCGAAGCGCGTCACGATAAAGGCCTTTTTCGACGCGGCGACGGCCTCCTTCTTCGTATAGTAGAAGCCGATCAGCAGGTAGGAGCTGACGCCCACCAGCTCCCAGAACAAATACATCTGGAAAATATTGGTAGCCACCACAAGCCCCATCATGCTCATCGTAAACAGCGACAGGAAGGCATAGTAACGCTGAAAGCCCCGTTCGCCCTTCATATAGCCCAGCGAGTAGATATGCACCATCAGCGAGACGGTCGAGATCACCACGAGCATCATCACCGAAATCGGGTCCAGCAGGATGCCCATGTCGATATGCAGCGTTTGGCTGATCGGCAGCCAGACCGCATTCCACGGAATCAGCGTCGGGAAAGCCCCGGCGGCGTCGCGCCCGGCCGTGAAGTACCCGTACGCCGTACAGTAACACAGCAGCGTCACCACACCCAGCACCGCCGTGCCGACGAGGCCCGCCGCCGCGGGTTTGAGCTTCATGCCGGCCAAGCCTAAGAAGAGGAAGCTCAGCAGGGGCAGCAGCAGAATCAGAATCGTATATTCCATAAGAGTCGTTTTTCGTTTTTGGCTACCACTTCATCTCCCGCAGGCTCTTGACCTCGATGTTGCGGATATTGCGGTAAATGTTGATGATGATGGCGATGGCGACGGCCGTTTCGGCGGCGCTGATGCCGATGGCGAACAGCGTAAAGAAGAATCCTTCCAGCTGTTCCGGGAAGAGGAACCGGTTGAAGACGACGAAATTGATATCGACCGAATTGAGGATCAGCTCGACGGAGATCAGCATCGCCAGCAGGTTGCGGCGCGTGACGAATCCGTAAATTCCCACGAACATCATGATCGTGGAGAGGACGAGGTAATATTCCATGTGTATCATAGCCGTACTTTTTTAGCGTTTGCGTGCGATGAGGATTCCGCCGACGATGCAGGCCAGCAGCAGGATGCTGATGACCTCGAACGGCAGCACGTAGCCGTGCTTGCCGCTGCTCATCAGCGCATGGCCGATGGTCTGCACGTGCAGTTCGCCGTGGACGAAATGCGAGGGTCTGAAATCGTGTCCGAGCGTCACATAAAGACAGACGCCGAGACTCACCAGCGTCGCGGCCAGCCCCACGAAGAGTTTATATCCTTTCAGGTCCTCCGACTTGTCGCCCTGGCTCGACGTCAAGAGGATCGAAAAGACGTACAGCACCGTGATGCCGCCGGCATAGATCAGCAGCTGCACCGCGCCGAGGAACGAATAGTTGAGCTGGAAATAGATGCCCGCCGTACCGAACAGCACGAACAGCAGGTAGGTCGCCGCGCGCAGGATGCGCTTGGTCGTCACGGCCAGCAGGGCGCTCACGGCCGTGAAGACCGCCAGCACCGTAAAGACGATTAATTCGAGTGTTATCTCCATGGCTTATCGTTTGTTCAGGGTTTTGACCAGCTTTTCGCGTGTGTAGACCGCATGTTCGAAGTCGGTCGAGAAACGGATCGCCCCGGTCGGGCAGGCATTGACGCACAGATGGCAGAACATGCACGCGCCCAGATCGTACTCATAGAGCGCCAGCCGTTTGCGGCTCTTGCCCGTTTCGGGATCGGCGACCGTTTCGGTCGTGATGCGGATGGTGCCGTTGGGACACGCCGACTGACACAGGCCGCAGGCGATACATTTGTTCCGTCCCTCGGCGTCGTGCGGCATGGTCAGTTCGCCGCAGAAGCGGTCGAACATCCTGAGCGTGGCGCGGTTCTCCGGATACTGCTCGGTGACCTTGGGCGTGAAAAACTCACGGCCCGTCACCTTGAGTCCCGTCAGGAGCGACCCCACTCCGTGAAAGAATCCTTTGATATAGCTTTTCATGGCTAAAAATGCAGTTTAAATACGACGACAACGACCATCAGCAGCAGGTTGGCCAGTCCGATAGGCACCAAATACTTCCATTCGAGCGTCAGTATCTGGTCGATACGCAGACGCGGGAATGTCCACTTGATCCACATCAGCAGCCACACCACGAAGAACGCCTTGCCGAAAAACCAGACGAAGCCCGGAATGTAGTCCATCGCGGCGTTGAAGCCCTCCCAGCCGGAGATATGCAGCGGCATCCATCCTCCGAGGAAGATCGTGGCGGCGACGCCCGCGACGATGAACAGGTTGACGAACTCGGCGACGTAGAAGAGTCCGAAGTGCATGCCCGAATATTCGGTATGATACCCCGCCGTCAGCTCCGACTCGGCTTCCGGCAGGTCGAACGGGCCGCGGTTCACCTCGGCGTTGCCCGCGATCAGGTAGATCACGAAGGCGATCAGCGCCGGAATATGGCCCTTGAAGATAAACCAGCCGTCGGCCTGCCGGGCCACGATCTCGGAGAACTGCATGGTGTCGGTCAGCACGATGATCGTCAGGATCGAAAGGCCGATCGAAAGCTCGTACGAAATCATCTGCGCGCCGCTCCGCATGGCGCCGATGAGCGAATACTTGTTGTTGGAACTCCACCCCGCCAGCAGGATGCCGACCACGCCGATCGACGATGCGGCCATCATGAAGAAGACGCCCACGTTGAAGTCCAGCACCTCCAGCCCCTTGTTCACGGGCAGGCAGGCGAACGCCAGCACCGACGCCAGGATAACGATGTAGGGCGCGAGGTTGTAGAGGAACTTGTCCGAACGGCGGATGGTGATGATCTCCTTGGTGAGCATTTTGAATACGTCGCAGATGACCTGCAGCGTGCCCCACGGCCCTACGCGGACGGGTCCCAGACGGCACTGGAAGGCCGCGCAGACCTTGCGTTCCATGAAAATCATCAGGATGGCGATCACCGTATACATCAGCAGCAAGCAGACGCCGACGATCACGCACTCCAGAAAGACCGCCAGTCCGAGGGGCATCAGCGACGTGAGCAGCCCGTGGATCCAGCTCGTTACTATACTAAAATCAAACATATCTGTAAGTTTTTTCCTTTTTCAATCCGTTTTCCGCTCTCCCCGGTTGCAATTCACGGCCTATAGCCGTGCTTACAAATCCGACCCCACCCTAAATCCCTCCCTCGGGAGGGACTTATGTCCGCCTATGGCGGAAAGTGCAATCCGGGAGATGCGGAGAAAACAAATCATCAGCGGTCTATATCGGGTACGACGTAATCGAGCGTGCCTCCGATGGCGATCAGGTCGGCGATTTTCGTCCCCCGGGCGATGGTTTCGAGACACGCCACCAGCGGCAGTCCCGTCGAACGGAACTTCATGCGGTAAGGCGACTTGTCGCCCCTGCTCTCGATAAACACGCCGAACTCGCCGCGGCTCCCCTCGACGGCGGCGTAGTAGCTGCCTTCGGGAATG
>CAKVKI010000192.1 GCA_934754975.1 uncultured Alistipes sp.
GGTAGGTGCGGTCGGTGATGGCCAGCGTCTCATCGACGTTATGGTCGGTGATGATGACGCCGATGTTCTTGTGTTTGAGCGTCGCCACGATCGACTGGATGTCCTCCACGGCGATCGGGTCCACGCCCGCGAAAGGTTCGTCGAGCAGGATGAACGCCGGGTTGATGGCCACGGCGCGCGCGATCTCCGTACGGCGGCGTTCGCCGCCCGAGAGCTGGATGCCGAGGCTCTTGCGGACTTTCTGCAGGCGGAACTCCTCGATCAGCGACTCGACGCGCTCGGCCTGGTACTCCTTCGAATACTCGGTCATTTCGAGTACGGCGCGGAGGTTGTCCTCGACCGACAGGCGGCGGAAAACCGACGCTTCCTGCGCCAGGTAGCCCACGCCCATCTGTGCGCGTTTGTAGACCGGCTCGTTGGTCAGTTCGGCGACCTGCCCTTCGTCGTTCTCCAGGAAAATGCGTCCTTCGTTGGGTTTGATAAGCCCTACGATCATGTAGAAAGTCGTGGTCTTGCCCGCTCCGTTGGGGCCGAGCAGTCCGACGATTTCGCCCTGATTGACGTCGATCGAAACGTGATCGACGACCGTGCGGGCTTTATATTTTTTGACAAGTTCGCTTGTGTATAGGCGCATGCTGCAGCATAATTAGGTTTGCAGCCCGTTCATCCCGAAGCGGTTCCGTATTCGGGCGGATGAGCCGGAATGGGGAAGCTGCGGGCCGGGGGCTGTCGCAACAAAGGTATATAAAGTAGGTAAAAACTCCAAACCGCAGGACGATAATTCTGTCCGGAAAAGGGACGAAGTCCGGAAATTGCCGCGGACAGGTGCGAAAAGGTTCCGAACGGCCGCGGAAATGTTCCTCCCGGCTGGGGATGCAGGGCGGTGGGAGGGGGCTGCTGGCTGTTGGCCTGCTGTGCGGCCTGCTGTGCGGCCTGCTGTTTCCGCGCCCGATGCAGGCTGTATCTCGGTGTGAAAGGCGGCGTTATATCCCCGCAATGGAGCGATGGCCCGGGACGGCGCCGCAAAAGATACGGCGCGAAGTCACCTGCAGTAAACGAAATCACCCGACCGGCCGCCGGATGTGAAACGATCTTTCCATGCGGCGTCGACCACAAAGAAATAACTTTGAAGGTGCGTCGTTTGTTCTCCTGAGCGGATGTCGGTCAGTTCGCCTGCCTCGTTGCGCTCCAGTTCGATTTTTAGGACGTTGCTTTCGTCGGTGGTGACGACTGCGTACTCGAGCGTCCGATCCTCGAGCGTCCATGTATAGAGGTCGAAATCGGACTTGGCGAACGACTCCACGGCATGTACCGGCTCGCCGTAGCGTTTCTTGAGCCGTGCGATGAAATCGTCGTTTTCGGCTGGTGTGAGTTCGTCGATACACCCGCCCACCGCAAAAATACGGCCGTCTGATGTCGTGGCAAAACTGGCGGCGTTGAATGTCCGGCCCGCCATGCTCAGGTATTCATCGGTCCAGCAGCGCGAGGTGTGTTTGTATTCGACCCACAGGAATTCGTCCGTGTAGAAGTCGCGGCGCGTGTCTTTGGAGTATATATTCTCTCCGGCTCCGGAATCGGCAGACGGAACCTGATAACAGTCGTCGTATTTGGGATGTTTGTAGCGTTCGGGCAATATTTCGGAAATGGAAGTCGAGAAGTCGAAATCGTCGAGTTCGATTGTCCTCTCGCCCAGCGGACCGGGCTTGGAGGCGCAGGCGGGGAGTTGGAGGCCGGCAAATAAGATCATAGTGAGAACGATGTAAGAGTGATAATGTTTTTTCATTTCGGTTATTCTTTATGTGGACGCATGCTGGGACTGTCGCAACAAAGGTATGTAATGCAGGCTAAAGCTCCAAACCACAGGGCGATAATTCTTTACTACAGGGCGATAATTCTTTCCCGGAAAGGGCGAAGCCCGAAGCCCGGAATCTGCCTCCCCCGACAGACGCGAAAAGGCCGGGAACAGCGATGTCCCCGGCCCGTTGCTTGTCGCGGCGAAGCCCGTCAGCGGATCTTCTCGTACACGTATAGTTCGTGGATTTCGCCCGTGTAACCCTCCTCTTCGAAGGGACCTTTGGGCATGCCGAGAATGATCTGCACGCCGCGGTTGTTTAGCACCACAAGGTCGTCGTTGGTCGGATCGACCGAGAGTCCCTCGATTTCGCCCGTGCGCTTGAAGTCGTTCATCTCGCGGAACAGGCGCAGCGTACCTGCCTTGGCGCCGGCGGCCTGGCCGTCCCGGATGCCCGTATAGGGAACTTCGCTGATGTCGGCGGCATAGATGCAGTCGGGAATCTGGTAGGTCGATTCGCCGTCGTCGGCCGTGAAGAGCATGGTGTTGTCGGCGATGAAGATGCCCTGGCACCAGTAGGGGGTGGGGCGGCACTGCATTTTGGTATAGTATTTACCCGTTTCGAGGCTGTAGCAGTAGACGTAGCGGCTGTCCACCCAGTCCGACATCCAGACCATGTTGCGGGCGCGGTCCACGGCCAGTCCCGACACCTCGACCTGTCCCGATGCCGGTTCCCATTCGAGACTGCGCTTGAAGGTCAGCGTTCCGGCGTCGTAAACGGCGATCTGGATGTTGCGGCCGCGGCCGTCCTCGAAGATTTCGATGCCGCAGTAGAGTTCGCCGTTCCAGACGTCGATGTCGCCGAAGTGGTTGGCTTCGTGCTTGAGTCCCTTGAACGGCTTGTCGTTCTTCAGGACCAGGTTGCCCTTCTTGTCGTACTTGTACAGGACTTTGGAGTCGGAGACATAGTAGTAGTCTTCGTCGATGGCGATGCCCTGGCGGCCCTCGACGGGAATCACCGCTTTGAGACGGTACTCTTCGCCCAGATGCTGGGCCTGTGCTGCGAACGCAGCGACCAATACGCTGCAGAGGATAATGAGTTTACGCATAATATTAAGTTTTCAGGTTAGCTGTCCGTTTGCCGGGGCGTGTCAGAAAAATCCGATCAGCGCTACCTCGAAGGTATTGCTGTTTTTGGCTCCTGCGGCCGAATATTTCGAAAACGTCCAGGCGGCCTGCGCTTTCAGGTGCGGAATGGGCATGTAGAGGAAGCCCACCAGGAAGTCCTGCTGCTTGCCGACGGAATTGGGCAGGAAGGTGTTCTGCTTGCCGTTGAAAACGTCGTAGCGGACTACGGGCATGTATTTACCCTTGAATTTGTAGCCTGCGATGGCGTAGTACATCTGTTCGTCGACCTTGCCGCGGGCTTTTTCCCCGGTCTGCTTGTCGGTGTAGGCCGTACTTGCCCCCGTGTGCGCATACTCGGCCCGCAGGAGGATATGCTCGCTGTCGTACCAGAAGCCGGCGGCATAGCGCGTCATGGGGATGTAGTCCTTCGAAATCGAGGTGTTGGTGTATTCGCCCCAGTTTACCGATCCTGAGACGCGCAGGTCTTTGATCGGAAAGACCGAGAGGCGCGCCACGATGTCTTTGGACTTGTTGTCGTCCGGGCGGTTCATCTGCGATCCGTTGAAGACGGCGAGGTTGTAGGTGAGCATGTCCCAGCCTTCGCGGTGCAGGAACGAGCCTGTGGCCTGCAGTCCGCAGTCGCGGCCGTAGCTGTTGAAGCCCGAGACGGCGTTGCGGCAGACCATTTTGAGAATGGCGTGCGAAAAATTGGGCACTTCGAGCGTGCCGGGCGAGATGTCGTAGTTTTCGATGGTCAGCGGAATCGGGAACTGTCCGGCCCAGATGTGTATCTGGGGGCGGATTTTGGCCCGCAGGTACATGTCCTGGATCGAAATGAGGGCTTTGCCCTGCTGGTCCGCCGAGCTGGAGAAACCTTCGAGCTGCATTTTGTAGTCGAACGTTCTGGAGATGTCGCCCGTCATAATCAGGCGCAGGCGCTTGACGTTGAACGACGACGAACTTTTGCCGTCCACGCCCCCGACGTTGGTCTGGTAGGTGTAGCCGACCTGGGCATAACCCGAAAACTTGGGCAGGGCGGCGAGGATTTTCTCGAACCGGGTGACTTTCTTCGAGACCTCTTCCAGCTCGGCGGTCTGGGAAGCGGTCGTTTCCGGGACGGGGGTTTCCGCTGCGGTTTGCGCAGGCGGCGTATTCGTTTGCGCACTGTTTTGCGCAGCCGTTGCGGCCGGGATCGTCAGTGCGGCACAGAGGGCACATAAAAAGAAGAGGCGTTTTCTCATGTCCAAGTGGTGTGGTTGTTAGTCGGTGAATAATTATTCGATTGCCCGGCAGCCGCTCCTTGTCTGTGAAAAAAAATGCAGAGCCGGAGTTGTTGTCTGGAATCTGTCGTCTTTTTTTAGTTTCGTTATTTCCGTCTGTCAATTGACTTGACAAAGAAATGAAACTAAATCGAAACATGCAAATGTCAGGATGTTTTATTTCGTCCGATATATGGCTTTAAAAGTCCATACCCCCCCCCGAGAATTGCTTTAAAGGGCTATTATGTTGTCTGATTGATTTTTATATTTAGCTGTATGCAGGTAATTAATACCTGTTTCGGTTGTATTTTTCGGGCGTATTTCTATTTCGATATGAAATATTTGGTCGCAATGCGAAACGAATTTTGTTGAAACGGGCCGCAGGCTGAAGCGGCGGGGAGTTCGGATTTTGACCGCTTTCGGACGCGCTTGCGGCGGGCCGCTGAATTTTTATCGGGAGATGGTGCGGAATTCCGAATTTTTTGCTATCTTTACATAAGAATTTGTGATTAAAGAGTAGAATCGGCGAAATGAAACAAAATGAATCGTCCCTGCTGCACGACAAGCTGAAGGAATACTTCGGCTTTTCATCGTTCAAAGGGAATCAGGAGGCTGTGATCCGCAATGTGCTGGAGGGAAATGATACGTTCGTGCTGATGCCCACGGGCGGTGGAAAGTCCCTGTGCTACCAGCTGCCCGCCTTGATTATGGACGGCGTGGCGATCGTTATTTCACCGCTTATCGCGCTGATGAAGAATCAGGTGGACGCCATGCGCACCTTCTCGGCCGATTCGGGAATCGCCCATTTCCTCAACTCGTCGCTCAACAAGACCGCCGTGGCGCAGGTGCGCGCCGATGTGCTGTCGGGAAAGACCAAACTGCTCTATTTCGCCCCCGAGTCGCTGACCAAGGAGGACAACGTGGCTTTCCTGCGTAAAATAAAGGTGTCGTTCTATGC
>CAKVKI010000193.1 GCA_934754975.1 uncultured Alistipes sp.
ACCATACGGTCTCGTCGCTCAACAAGGCTTTTATCCTCGGCATTACGCTCAACGTGGCGTTCGTCGTCGTCGAATTCGCCGTCGGACTCTATTACGGGTCGATGGGACTGCTGTCCGACGCCGGACACAACCTTTCGGATGTGGCGAGCCTGCTGCTGGCTATGCTCGCTTTCCGGCTGGCTCAGGCGCATGCCACGCCCCGCTATACGTACGGATACAAGAAGAGTACGGTGCTTATCTCGCTGCTCAACTCGGTGATCCTGCTGATTGCCGTGGGGGTCATCGTCGCCGAAAGTATCGGCCGGATGATGCACCCGGCGCCCATCGAGGGCGGTGCGATCGCATGGACGGCGGGCGTCGGCGTGGTGATAAACGGATTCACGGCGTGGCTTTTTATGAAAGACAAGGACAAAGACCTGAACGTCAAGGGAGCATATCTCCATATGGCCGCCGACGCCCTGGTGTCGGTGGGGGTGCTGGTGTCGGGACTCGTGATCTCGTGGACGGGCTGGACGATCGTGGACCCGATCGTAGGCCTGGTCGTTGCGGCGGTGATCGTGGCTTCGGTCTGGTCGCTTACGCGCGCCAGCCTGCGCCTTTCGCTCGACGGCGTGCCCGACGGAATCCGGGTGGACGAACTGGAACGGAGGATGACCGCCGTGCCGGGCGTCGAAGCTGTACACCATATCCATGTCTGGGCGATCAGCACGACCGAAAACGCCCTTACGGCGCATGTCGTACTTACGGAGCTGCCCCGGCTGGAGGAGGTGAAATGCCAGCTTAAGACGCGGCTCGCCGATGCCGGAGTACATCACGCGACGCTCGAATTCGAATCTATTGCCGAGAACTGCTCCGATCTCAGTGACTAGGCGCACGGGCGAAGGAGACAATCTGAAAAATCCGACCTGAAAAGGCCGGATTTTTTATAAGTTGTTTTGAAGAGCCGAGGCGGTAGTCGTAAAAACCTCGCTTCATGGCACCGGATCGTATCCGCTGCCGCCCCACGGGTGACAGCGCGACAGCCGCCGCAGTGTGAGCCACGATCCTTTCAGCGGGCCGTGTTTGCGCAGGGCTTCCAGCGCGTATTGCGAGCAGGTCGGCGTAAACCGGCACGACGGGGGCGTGAAAGGCGAAATGCAGAGCTGGTAGAACTTCACCAATGCAATCAGCGGCAGGGCGCAGATGCGTTTAAAGATGCTCCACGACTGTTTCCAGAATCCGCCGGACTGCATTTGAAATCGTTTTGTAGGGTAACTCCTCCTTCGAAGAGTAGATCAGCGCCAGATCGAGATTGACCGGCTGGCCGTTGTGCAGCAGCTGCTTTTGCAGCCGGTATGCCTCTTTGGCGCGGCGGCGCAGCAGGTTGCGTTTATTGGCTCTTTTGTGGAACTTCTTGGGTACGGAGAACAATACCTCGACCGAGGGGACTTCGTCAGCTTCGGCGAACCATACGTACCGGAACGGGAAGATAAAGCCGCTCTCTCCGCTCTCGAATATCCGACGCACGGCGCCGAGCGAACGGAGCCGTTCCGTACGGGGGAGCGAGCAGTCGGGCATAAGCGTATTATTTGCGGGGTTCGGCAGGACGGCGCGTGCGGCTCTTCTTGGCCAGCTTGTGCTGTTGGCTGCGGATGAACTCCTCTTTCTGCGTATCGGTAATCAGTTCGACCGGTTCGACCTCCTCGCCTTTCTGCACCTTGCTCAGGTAGATGTCGATCGCTTTGACCATCGAAGGAGCCTCGGGCGTAGGGGCGTTGGCCAGCACGGTGATGCCGGCGTCGAGTGCGGCGCGCAGCGCACCTTCGCCGAAAACAGCTATGGCGGGCAGGTTTTCCGTGCCGAATTTCTCGACCAGCGTCTTGACGTCCGACGGAGAGTAGAGCGCCAGCAGGCCGTAATCGGACAGCGTGATATCGTCCATCTCCGAAGCGACCGTACGGGCCAGGATAGCCGGATCGAACGACATTTTGAGCTTGGCGAGGGTTTCGGGCAGCTCGGGCTTGTGAGGCTCGCTCAGCGCCAGCAGGAATTTTTCGTCCTTGTGTTTGATAATCAGCTCGATAAACGAGGTGAACGAACCGTCGCCGAACGAAATCTTACGTTTGCGGTAGACGATGTATTTTTGCAGATAGAGCGCCACGGCTTCCGTCTGGCAAATGTATTTCATGGTTTCAGGGACCGTGATGCGGGCTTCTTCGCAGATATGGAAGAAACTGTCGACCGTCGTGCGCGAAGAGAAAATCACGGCCGTGTGCGTCAGTATCTCGACCCGCTGTGCGCGGAACTCTTTCAGGGATACGCCCACAACGCGGATAAACGGTTTATAGGCGATCTCTACTTTGTATTTCTCGGATAATTCGTAGAACGGGGACTTTTCGATAACTGCGGGCCTCGGCTGCGAAACCAATACTTTTTTTACTTTCAATTCTAACCTAAATTTATGTTGTTCTTCAATCACTGAATCATCTTGCCGCAAGCAGCCATATAAAGCTGATTGGGAAAGCCTCCACGGTGCAAAGGTACAAAATCCAATGCAAAATTGAAATTTTTTTGGAAAGAAACAGATTCAATGTCTCTCTGAGATATAAGAATGCCGTTGCGAGCAACTCGATGACAATGATGCAGAACCATACGTCGCCCGTCCCCCGGGGACATAATGCGAAAAGCAGCAGGGCGGGGACCGTGACGATGACGCCCAGGGTGAAATAAGTGCGTTTGAGCAGCATCAGCTGCGAGACAAAGGGCTGCGACAGGGTTACGGCTCCGGTCAGCCGGACGACAGCCCGCTGGAAAAGTCCCACGCACAGACAGGCGAATGTCGCCAGCAGGCTGAGGGCCAGCACGGCGCCCTGCGGGATCGTCCCGAGCAGGCTGTCCGGAATCAGCGAATCGCCGTATTTGACGGTCATGACGCCCACGAAGAGGATGCCGATGGCGGTGGCGATGTTCAGGAAGCGCGAGAAACCGCTGCCGCCCGGATCTTCCATAAGGCGTTCGCCTGTGGCGGTGTCGTGCGATATGCGCGTCAGCAGCAGCCGTATGTCGCCCAGGTTGCGGTAGAGCAGCATGGCGTAGGTCGCTGCGAGCAGCAGGACGAAACCCTGAAAAACAGGGTTTTCGGTGAGTGACGGAGCCGGGGCTGCAGGCCGGGGCCGGGCCGGAACAAGAACCGATGCCGGGCCGAAGACCTCTTCTGCCGGAACATCGCGCCAAAGTGTGTCCGCATTGCCCTGTATGGGGCCTTCCAGTGAAAAAAACAGCAGCGAATCTCCGGTCGTCGGTCCGGGGGAAAGCGTGTCTGCCGCCAGGGAGTCTGCACCTTGTGCAGGGATGGTGTCCGCCGGCAGTGCGGTTCGGGGCGTGATTCTCCGGGCTGAATTTCCTGGGCCGGGTACGGCGGGCGTTGTCCTTCGGGATGTATCGGCGGTTCTCCGGTTCGGAGTGCCGGTTCCGACTGTGATGTTTGTACTCTCGGGTGATGCAGTGCCTGCATCTGCGGCGGACTGCCCGTTGGGGTTGGCTGTCTCTGCCGGGACCGGTGTGTCTGTGCTTCGGGCCGCTCCGGCGGCATTCGTCGCGGCCGCGGTGTCTAAGGACGAATAGGCCGCCGAACGGTCTGTGCTGCGGGGAGATGCCGATGTGTCGGCCGGAACCTGCTGCGTTGCGGAGGTTACGGCTTCGCGTACGGATACGGGGCCGGGTTCCTGCATGACGGGGAGCGGGACCGGCGCGGTATGTATCAGCGGGCCGGTCATCCTTCGAAGATGCGTTTGAGCGTGATGCGGATGGTGGTGCCTTTGCCGATTTCCGATTCGGTGACGGCGATTTTACCTTGATGATAGTCCTCGACGATGCGGCGCGAGAGCGAAAGGCCGAGTCCCCAGCCGCGGGTCTTGGTCGTGAATCCCGGTTCGAAGATGCGTTTCCAATTGCCTTTGGGGATACCCTTGCCCGTGTCTTTGACGTCGATCATCACGTTTTTGTCGTCCGACGAAATATGCACGTCGAGCGATCCGTGGCCCTGCAGGGCGTCGAGCGAGTTTTTCATCAGGTTTTCGACGACCCATTCGAAAAGCGCGGCATTGATGTTGGCCTGCACGGGAGCGATGGCCAGTCCGTTGTAATCCAACGTTACGTTGCGCGGGATGCGCTTGCGGAAATACATGACCGATTCGCCCACGACCTCGTTGATATTCGCCGGTGTGAGGGGCGTTTCGGAGCCGATCTTCGAGAATCGGTCCACGATCTTCATCAGGTGCGTGAGGTCCTTGTTCATCTCCTCGACGGCCCCCTGGTCCACCTCCTGCGAACGCAGGTATTCGATCCAGCCCAGAAGCGACGACGTCGGCGTGCCCAGCTGGTGGGCCGTCTCCTTCGCCAGCCCGATCCATACGCGGTTCTGTTCATCGTGCTTCGACGATCGGAAGGCGATGAATCCCAGTAGGATAAAGGCCGTGATGACCAAAATCTGCACGTACGGGAAGTAATAGAGCGATTTGAGCAGCGCCGAGCGGCCGTAAAAGATGATGTGGTAGTGGTCGCTCGACCACCAGAACCGTACCGTACGCGGCGGGTTTTCCTCCGTCAGCTTGTCGATCATCCTGCGCAGGCGGTCGGGATGGTCGATGATCTTGTCGGGGATCAGGTGCGACCGGAAAACTTCGAGGTTTTCGTTGGTGATGATGAACGGGATGTTGTTGCCGTTGGACACGATGTCCTGAATGAGCGGGTCCTCCATCGAGCCGCCCATCACGTCGCGGTTCACCCGCTCCATGGCGTGCGCCCACAACGCCACGTCGTGCTGCTCCTTCTCCTTGAGCCGCTTGGCCATGTTGTTGGTGTAGAGCAGCGAGACCATGCCCAGGGCTACACCCACGATGATGACCACCACGCGGTTGCGGAACGAGAATATGTCGCGGCGGATCTTCATGGCTGTCGGTTATTTGCGCGGCGTGTCCTGTTCGGTGACGATGCGCGTGTATTGCGCTCCGTCGCCGAGGATCTCCGCCGCGCGGCGTACATCCTGATCGTCGGTGAGCGAATGTTCGATAACTCCCTCGGAGTAGCCGTGGCGCAGGATGATGTCGTTGTTGATCGTCTCGACGATCTCCTTGCGGTATGTCTCCAGGT
>CAKVKI010000194.1 GCA_934754975.1 uncultured Alistipes sp.
TCTCAAGGTAAAAAAGAGTATTTGTCACCTTGGGGAGACTTTTTTTGGTATAAAATCAAATATGAAAGGTTTTTTACAAATGATCAAATAGGATATGTATTTGGTGCATTTATTGAGCCCATTGAGAAGTTAATAACAGATTAACAATATGACAGGAAGCGTATCAATCCTTTCTACCATCTGCTTCACTCACCCTTTATTAGGCTGACAATAACCATTGTAGCGGTACTCATGCATTCAGCATCCGGAGGAATTCTCTCCTTCTCCGGAGAATTGTTTTTACAGGTCGGCGTCAAGTTAGGTTCTTTTTTTTCACGGGCAAATGAATAAAACAACTGCCAAAGCCAAATTCAGCCACATAGAGATAGAAAGGCCGCCAATCCAGAGATAAGCCGTATCAACTATATGTTCCAAATCATATTCCCAGGCACAAGGCTCTATTTTGTACTTCAAATCCAGGTATGCACTTACCCATATCAGCAATTCCAGCAGTATGGATAATTGCCGATACAAGGCAGCCTGTTATTTTCTGCCATTTTTTCATCTCTAAAATCTTTTATCGACCGGCGTCATGTTGCTCAGCGAAGCTAAAGCGGGATAGTGCGAATATCACTTCATTGTCTAACTCCCGATCGTCGTAGGACGAATAGCTCTCTTGCCATTCATGGTTATAATCATCATGGATTCGAGGCCCACCGAGATATCGGCCCATCACCTTTCAGGACGTCATCTCCCGAGGGCTCGAAACTTTTTAAGCCGCCGGTCTCAAAACTCACGGGGTTATCTTCATACAACCATAGCTTTTGTGAAAGCTCTAGCCCCCCTTTTAAAGGGACATTTTTAGAGTAAGGGTTATATGCCTTGATATAATGTGTTATGATTCGTATTATCGCCTCAATCCATGTTACAGGATTTTAAGCGCGATTCGGGCGCAGGCTTCGGCATCGGCCAGGGCGTGGTGGTGGTTCGCCAGGTCGAAACCGCAGGCGGCCGAAACGGTGTGCAGCTGGTGGTTGGGCAGCCGCGTGCCGAAGGTCCGCCGCGACGCCCGGCAGGTACAGTAAAACTGGTAGCCGGGATAAGGCATGCCGTAAAGCTCGAAAACGGCGCGCAGGCACCCTTCGTCGAAAGGCGAATTGTGGGCCACGAGCGGCAGGCCCTCGATGCGCGGCGCAATCTCCTTCCATACCGATTCGAAATCGGGCGCTTCGACCGTATCGTCATAAGTCAGACCGTGAATGGCCGTGGTAAAATGGCTGTAAAAATTGGGCCGCGGGCGGATCAGGCTGTAAAATGAATCGGCCACCTCGCCGCCGCGTACGATCACCACGCCCACCGAGCAGACGCTCGTGCGCTTGCCGTTGGCCGTTTCGAAATCTATGGCTGCAAAATCCTTCATCGTTTTCCGGAGTTTATCACGGCAGCAAATATAGGCATTTTTCCGCGGCGGCCGTATCGTACGAACGCAAAAAAGTCCCGTTCATTGTAAACGGGACGGGTGAAGTTTTTAAAGACAGGTCAATAGATTTGCGTCGGTAAGGATCCGATGTGCGGTTTTCTTTCGACACTGCAAAACTACCGGTCTTTTGTTTCGCCGGCGCAACGTCTCGGTGACAATAAAAAGAACGGCCCGTTGCAATCCCGTTACAACGCTCCGGACATCCGCGGCCGGCGGCCATGCGGCCCCGCCGGGCATGCAACCGGCAGATTCCGGCCCGGAAAGAAACGATTTTATCCGGCCGGATGATCGTCCCGATTGTAATTATACTATCTTTGTATTCCGGAAAACCGAAATAAACGAACCGATTATGAAACGCTTACACCTGCTTCTGCTGCTCGGCGGCCTGCTTATCGCATCTACAGCCCGTTCCGCAGACCCCATTCGTTACGTGGACGCCGCGACACTGACCGTCATCGGCAAGGCGCTTCCCACCGAACAGCCCTACAACCGCATCGACACGACCCGCTTCCGGGTACCTGCAAAGACACCGGGCTACTGCTACCACCCGACGGGACTGGCCGTCGTATTCCGCACCGACAGCCGCACGATCCGCGCCCGCTGGGAGACGTCGGGCAGAAATCCGAGCGACAACATGGCCGCCGTCGCACAGAAAGGGCTCGACCTCTACATCCGCTGCAACGGGGAATGGGTCTTCGCCGGAGTCGGCAGGCCGAAGATCAACGGCAAAAACGACCTCCACGACGCCGCAATAATCAGTAACATGGCCGAGGGCGAAAAAGAGTGCCTGCTCTACCTGCCGCTTTACGACCAGCTGAAAAAACTCGAAATCGGCATCGATGAAAAAAGCGGCATCACCCCGATGGATAATCCGTTCCGCCACAAGATCGTCGTCCACGGTTCGAGCATTACGCACGGAATAGCCGCCGGCCGCGCGGGCATGGCCTATTCGTCGCGGCTCGGACGCGACACGGGACTTTACTGCATCAACCTGGGATTCAGCGGACTCTGCACCATGCAGCCCGAATTCGCATCGTACCTGTCTCACGTCGAAGCCGACGCTTTCATCTTCGACTGCTTCTCGAATCCCAGCGCCGAGACGATCAACGAACGCTTCGACGCTTTCGTGGACACCATCCGCCGTACGCATCCCGCTACGCCGCTGATCTTCCTGCAGACCATCCGGCGCGAAACCCGCAACTTCAGCACCCGTATCGAAAAATTCGAACGCGAGAAGCAGGCCGCCGCCGAAGCGCAGGTCCGCGAACGCATGAAAACCGATAAAAACATCTACTTCGTCGATCCGGGCGACCTGCTGGGCCGCGACCACATCGCCACGGCAGACGGGACGCACCCGACCGATCTGGGATTTACGCGCATGCTCGACCGCATCGAACCGCAGATTCGCAAAATACTCGGAAAGTACGATATACGTTAGCCGCTCACTGCAGGGCGATAAACAACGCCGCCGGAGATTGATCTCCGGCGGCGTTGCCGTTTTATGCCAAAGAATCTGCATCCCCTATTACGTACCGGGCATGTCTGAAGTGTTCTACTAATAGTGCGGGGTTGCCGCATGCACCCGCTTAAACCGATAAACCAAACTACCGATTCCAGCCAATGAATTTCCTTACCCGTTTCTACCGCATCTCCCCTCCTGCCCCCCGCAAGCAGCTCGATCCTGACCGGGAGCAGAAACTATACAAACGTCTCCGGCTTCAGGCGTTCATCGCCGCAACGCTCGGATACAGTCTCTATTACGTGTGCAGGACTTCGCTCAACGTCATGAAGAAGCCCATTCTCGACAGCGGCACGCTCGATGCCACGCAGGTCGGACTCATCGGATCGGCGCTCCTGTTCGCCTATGCCGTCGGAAAATTCGTAAACGGATTTATAGCCGATTACTGCAACATCAAACGATTCATGGCCACGGGCCTGATCGTATCGGCCGTAGCCAATATGCTGATGGGACTGCTCGGAGTGATGCACTCCGTGATTCCGACCGCCGTCATATTCATTTCATTCGCCGTGATGTGGGGACTGAACGGATGGGCGCAGTCCATGGGGGCGCCGCCCGCAATCATCTCCCTGTCGCGCTGGTATCCGCTCAAGGAGCGGGGAACCTATTACGGATTCTTCTCGGCGAGTCACAACCTCGGCGAATTCTTCTCCTTTATCTTCGTGGGAAGCATCGTTTCGGTGGCCGGATGGCAGGCCGGTTTTTTCGGGTCCGCGATTGCGGGGGCGATCGGGGTTGTCGTCGTATTGCTGATGCTCCACGACACGCCCGAGTCCAAAGGACTGCCGCCCGTGGAGACGCTGGCGCACGAGGAACCGGCCGTCGGGCAGGAGATGTCCGTGAAAGAGATTCAGAAGCAGGTGTTGCGCACGCCCGCGGTATGGATTCTCGCCGCGGCGAGCGCATTCATGTACATATCCCGCTATGCCATCAACGGTTGGGGAGTACTGTTCCTGCAGGAAGCCAAGGGCTTCTCCGATGCGCAGGCCATATCCATCGTGTCGATCAACGCCCTGCTGGGAATCATAGGAACCGTATTGTCCGGATGGTTTTCCGACAAGCTGTTCAAGGGGGACAGACATATGCCCGCGCTGATATTCGGAGTATTGAATTCCGTAGCGCTGATTTTGTTCATATACGGCGGCGACGCATTATGGGTGAACGTTCTCAGCATGGTATTATTCGGAATTGCAATCGGCGTGCTGATCTGTTTCCTCGGAGGGTTGATGGCCGTAGACATCGTGCCGAGGAAGGCGACGGGAGCCGCCCTGGGGGTGGTAGGCGTAGCCAGCTACATTGCGGCCGGATTGCAGGATGTGGCCAGCGGATGGCTTATCGACGCGAACATCACAATAGCCGAGAACGGGGAGAAAGTATACGACTTCTCGCAGGTAGCAATTTTCTGGATTGCCGCATCCGTAATTTCATTCCTGCTGCCGCTGCTCAACAGAAAAAGAAAGGCGCGGAAGGTATAACGAAACCGACAGGCAAGAACAAAATACCCCCGTCCGGAAAACAATTCCCGGACGGGGGTATAACTTCAAGTTATGCTGGAAAGCTACTTCTGAGTCTGGCCCCTACTCCCACTCGATCGTTGCGGGCGGTTTCGAGGAGATGTCATAGACTACGCGGTTTACCCCCTTGACCTTGTTGATGATGTCGTTCGACACATTGGCCAAAAACTCGTAAGGCAGGTGTACCCAGTCGGCGGTCATTCCGTCCGTGGAAGCCACGGCGCGCAGCGCGACACAGCTTTCGTAGGTACGTTCGTCGCCCATGACGCCCACGCTCTTTACCGGCAGCAGAATAGCGCCCGCCTGCCAGACCTTGTCGTAAAGACCCGCATCGCGCATGGCGTCGATATAAATCTTGTCCACGTTCTGCAGAATCTCGACCTTCTCGGGCGTAATATCACCCAGAATACGGATGGCAAGACCCGGACCGGGGAAAGGATGACGGCCTATCAGCTGCTCGGAAATACCGAGCGAACGTCCTACGCGGCGCACTTCGTCCTTGAAGAGCAGGCGCAGCGGCTCGACGATCCGCAGGTTCATCTTCTCGGGCAGGCCGCCGACGTTGTGGTGCGACTTGATCGTAGCCGAAGGACCGTTCACCGATACCGACTCGATCACGTCGGGATAGATCGTACCC
>CAKVKI010000195.1 GCA_934754975.1 uncultured Alistipes sp.
CGTTATCGGAGTCGCCGGTGGAACCGGCTCGGGAAAATCGACCCTCGTCAAGCGCCTGCAGGAGGCTTTCGAAGGCGACGACGTCGTAACGCTTTGCCACGATTATTACTACAAGGCGCACCCGGAACTGACTTACGAGGAGCGCACGAAACTCAATTACGACCATCCGCAGGCATTCGACACGCAGATGATGGTGGATCACATCAAGGCGCTCAAGGAGAACGTTCCGATAGATCATCCGGTTTACTCGTTCGTCGAACACAACCGCACGGCGGAGACCGTGAGCGTAAAGCCTTCGAAGGTGATTATCGTGGACGGCATCCTGATCTTCGAGAACAAGGAGCTGCGCGATTTGATGGACATCAAGGTATATGTCGATACGGACGCGGACATCCGCCTTGCACGGCGCATCCTGCGCGACGTCTGCGAACGCGGACGTACGATGCAGTCGGTCATCACGCAGTACACCTCGACCGTGAAACCGATGCACGAGGAGTTCGTCGAGCCTTCGAAGAAATATGCCGACGTAATCATCCCCGAAGGCGGCTTCAACTCGGTGGCCGTGGCGATGCTGATTCAGAACATCAGTTCGCTGATCGCGCGTAACGAATAGTACGGAGTACCCCTCCCCTTTTTCATTACAAATCCCGAATCTCGCAGGAGATTCGGGATTTATTTTGCGTTGTGCCTCCGCAAAAGGAGGGTATTTCACACGAAACGGACGCAGCAGGATTATCGGGGCCACGCGGCAGGCAGGTCGTAAAACCGACCCAACCGGAATAAATGACGCGGCCTATATCCCGGTTATCTTCTTGATTTCGTTGAGCTTGTTGAGCGCTTCGATCGGAGTCAGGGAGTTAATGTCGAGCCCCTTGATCTGGTCACGGATCTGCACCAGCACGGGGTCGTCCAGCTGGAACATCGACAACTGCATGTTCTGCGGCGCGCCGCTCTCGGCGGCCTCTTTGACCGAAGGCGACGGTTTCTTGCCGCGGTTCTTGATGCTCCGGCTCGGCACGATTTCGTTGTTGCCGTAAACCAGTTCGAGATTGCGCAGGATTTCGTCGGCACGCGAAACGACCGACATCGGCATACCGGCCATGCGAGCGACATGGATACCGAACGAGTGTTCCGTGCCGCCCCTTTCGAGCTTGCGCAGGAAGACGATCTGATTGCCCATCTCCTTGACGCTCACATGGTAGTTCTTTACGCGCGGGCACATCTGCTCCATTTCGTTCAACTCGTGGTAGTGCGTGGCGAAAAGTGTCTTGGCGTGCGCCGACGGATGGTTGTGCAGGTACTCGACCATGGCCCATGCGATCGAAATGCCGTCGTAGGTACTCGTACCGCGGCCGATCTCGTCCAGCAGGACGATGCTGCGGTCCGAAATGTTATTGAGGATGCTGGCCGATTCGAGCATCTCGACCATAAAGGTCGATTCGCCCTGTGAAATGTTGTCCGAAGCTCCGACGCGGGTGAAAATCTTGTCCACGACGCCGATATGGGCCGATTTGGCAGGTACGAACGACCCCATCTGCGCCATGAGGATAATCAGGGCCGTCTGCCGCAGCAGGGCCGATTTACCCGACATATTGGGACCCGTTATCATCATGATCTGCTGCTCTTTGTCATCGAGCATCACGTCGTTGGGAACATACTCCTCGCCCACGGGCAGCAGGGTCTCGATCACCGGATGGCGTCCCTGACGGATGTCGATGCGCTTGCCGTCGTCCAGCACGGGACGCACGTAACGGCGTTCGCAGGCCAGACGGGCGAAAGACTGCAGGCAGTCGATACGGGCTACGACGGCCGCATCGCGCAGGAGATGCGACAGCGAGCGGCTGATATGGGTGATAATATCGGCATAGATGCGTTGTTCGATGACAAGCATCTTCTCCTCGGCTCCGAGAATCTTCTCTTCGTATTCCTTCAGCTCCTCGGTGATATAGCGTTCGGCATTAGCCAGGGTCTGCTTGCGAATCCAGGTCTCCGGCACCTTCTCCTTATGGGCGTTGCGGACCTCGATATAATAGCCGAAGACATTGTTGTAACTGATCTTCAGCGACGGAATCCCCGTCGTCTCGCTTTCGCGCTGCTGAATACGGGCCAGATAATCCTTGCCGTGGAGTGCGATGCGGCGCAGGTCGTCCAGTTCGGGGTCCACGCCGTCGGCGATTACGCCGCCCTTCTGTATCTGGTTGTTGAGCGGATCGGGATAGATCTCACGGGCAATGCGGTCGCGCACCTCTTCCAGCAGGTCGATCTGCTCCGCCAACGCCTGCAGTTGCGCATCGTCGGTCGATTCGAGCGCCGCTTTCAGCAGTTCGACGGCAAAAAGCGAGTTCTTCAGCTGCACCAGCTCGCGGGGCGTGACGCGCCCCGCGGCGATGCGCGAAGCGATACGCTCCATATCCCCCACCAGCGCCACCTGCTCGCGCACAACGTCGGCCAGTTCGGCGTCTTTGACGAATTTTTCGACCACGTCCAGGCGTTTCCCTATCTTCACGGGATCCTTGATCGGCATGGCGATCCACCGTTTCAGCAGACGGCCGCCCATCGGCGTCAGCGTACGGTCGATGACGTCGGCGAAACTGCATTTTTCACGGGCGCCGTTCGACGAAAAAAGTTCGAGGTTGCGGATCGTAAATTTATCGACCCAGACGTAATCCTCCTGGTCGATGCGCGAAATCGAGGTAATGTGCGCAATGTCGCGGTGTTCGGTGAATTCGAGGTAATAGAGAATCGCCCCGGCGGCCGAGAGACCGCTGGTGAAGTGATCGACGCCGAATCCCTTGAGCGACTGGGTGCCGAACTGCCTGCAGAGTTTTTCGCGGTTCACCTCCTCCGAGAAAACCCATTCGTCGAGCCGGTAGGTATAGAGTTTCGACCCGAAAGCGTCGGAGAAACGGTCTTCGTAACCGCGCTGGTAGATAACCTCCTTGGGCGCGAGGTTGGAAATGAGTTTGTCGATGTAGTTCTCCGAACCTTCGGCCACATAGAATTCGCCCGTCGAAATGTCGAGGAAAGCCACGCCTGTGGTCTGGCGGCCGAAATAGACCGACGCAAGGAACGCGTTTTCCTTGTTGGCCAGAATATTGTCGCCCAACACCACGCCCGGCGTCACCAGCTCGATAACGCCGCGCTTGACCAATCCCCGGACCTGCTTGGGATCCTCCAGCTGTTCGCATATGGCGACCCGTTCGCCCGCCCGCACCAGTTTGGGCAGGTAGGTGTCGATGGCGTGATAGGGAAATCCGGCCAGTTCGACATAGGTGGCGGAACCGTTGGCGCGCCGTGTGAGCGTGATACCCAGGATACCGCTGGCCTTGATGGCGTCGTCGCCGAACGTCTCGTAAAAGTCGCCGACCCGGAAAAGCAGGATAGCGTCGGGATGCACCGCCTTGACAGCATAATACTGCTTCATCAACGGTGTCTCCACATATTTTTTTTCAAATTTCTTCTCTGCGTTCACAATATAAAATTGTATGTAATTTCCATACAAAGATAACGGAATTTGGCGGTCCCACCAAGCCTAAACAAGAAATTATTTTTGGTTTATTTGCTATGGAAGCCTACTGTATATTACAGAATTTCATTATCTTCGAACACTCTGCGGTAAAATCCGGCCTTCCATTCGACCGGCCGCGGATAAGCCCGTGACGACGAAGGCATGCGCCACAGCCGCATGCTGCGTCCGGCATATTCGAAGGCTACGCTTTCGCCCACCGCAGGTTCGCCGCAACCCGTAATGGCGCGCAGCGTATCGGTCGCTTTCTGCCCCGTCGTAATGAGGGTGCGGCAGTCGGGAATACGCGCCAGCAAAGCCGCCAGATCGACCTCCTGCACCACTTGAAGAAAATTGTCGGATGCGTTGTCTTTCAGGCGAATAACTTCGACCGCCGTGTCGTACAACGCAATCCCCCGCTCGCGGCAGAACGCCTCGATGCGCTCCTTGTCGAACTTCCGCCCGCCGGGCATCAGGAAGTGCGACTTGTCGCCCGCGGCGAGCCAGCCCACGATGCGCCACATGTCGTTCTGCAGGTTGGGATAGAAAAAGTCCATCGACCAGCGGATGCGCTTGGGCGGAAAACTGCCCAGCATCAGGATGCGGGCGTTGGCGGGAAGAAACGGTTCGAGCGGATGGCGTTCGCTATTCATAGAATTTTTCATCGAAATTTACAAGATACAATTTATCCGTGGCGCGCGTCAGGGCCGTATAGAGCCAGCGCAGCATGTCGCGCGTCATCGGCTCGTCGCCGAACAGGCAGCGATCGACGAAAACCGCCCGCCACTGTCCGCCCTGCGCCTTGTGGCAGGTCACAGCGTAGGAAAACTTTACCTGAAGGGCGTTAAAATGCGGATTTTCACGGATTTCCTTAAAGCGTTTCAGTTTGCTTTTCACATCGAGGTAATCCTTCTCGACCTCATAGAAAAGGCGTGTCGATTCCTCGCGCGTGAGCGACGGGGATTCCGAAGCGATGGTGTCGAGCAGAATCTTACACTCCAGTTCGGTATCCTCGTAATCGGGAAATTCAAGTACGACGTCCGCAAAGCGGAACCCGTAAAAATCCTCGTAACGCCGCAGCCGCTTGAGCCGTGCGATGTCGCCGTTGGCAATGAAGTGCATCGGACAATCCTTGTTCCGTTCCGTAAAATAGTAGTTGTTTTTCACCACCATCAGCATGTCGTTGCTTTCGATCTCCTCCTCGGCGAAGGTCACGTTGCGGCGGATGCCTTCGTTATAGCGGTTGGCGCGCTTGTTCGAGCGGGTGATGACGATGGTTTCGTCCCGGCCGTATTTGGCATAGCAGTCCTGCAGTTTATCGAGAAACTCCCCGCCTTCGACCGCCTCGATGTCGGGGTAGTCCGTTTCGAAGTGCGGAATTTCGTAAATGCCGTTTTCGAGCATGCAGCGCACCAGCGTGGCATTGAACAGGATGCCCGACTCGGCCTCCTGACGCACGACCTCGTCCATCGTACCGTACTCCACGCCGCCGAAACGGGCCAGCACCGACGAGTCGAGCGCCGGGCTGCAATCGGCCCCCACGGGCGGCAGCTGAGCGCTGTCGCCGACCAGAATCAGACGGCATGCACGGCCGCTTCGGACATACTGCACGAGGT
>CAKVKI010000196.1 GCA_934754975.1 uncultured Alistipes sp.
GGAAGGCCGGACGCGAGTTACGTCCGGTCTTCCCATATTCATTTGTTTTGCTATTTCGCAACTAATGCGATCCGACAACTCTTCACGCCGGGAGCCGAGGCTTCGACGATTATTTCACCGGGCATTTCGGAACTCTGCACCAGGACGGTCAATTGGCCGCTGAACAGGTGCATCTGCGGTATGTGGAACAGTTCCAGACAGGTCGGATCGCCGTTGGCCATCGCCCGGAAGGAACCGGCTCCCGAAACCCGGATTTTCACCTGCCGCGTATCCGTCGGTACGAGATTTCCGGCTTTGTCCACGATGCGGACATTGACGAATGCCAAATCCTCCCCGTCGGCTGCAAGTTGTGTCCTGTCGGGTGTCAATTCGACAGCATAGGGCTTGCCGGCCGTTGCCATTCGTTTTTCGGCAGCCGGTTTGCCTGCATCGTCATAGGCCACTACACGCAATTCCCCGGGCTGGTAGCGCACGTCGTTCCACATCAGACGATAACGGTGCATCACCGTCGAGTCGCATTTCACGCGGCGCCCCTGACTCCGTCCGTTGACGAAGAGTTCCGCTTCGGGGTAGGAAGTATAGACGAATACGGGCGTTATTTCCCCTTCGCGGCCCTTCCAGTTCCAATGCGGCAGTATGTGGAGCGTCGGCTTTTCGCGATTCCAGACACTGCGGTAAAGCCAATAGCGGTCTTTGGGAATCGACGCCAGATCGACGATGCCGAAAAGCGAGGCGTGGTTGGGCCATGCGTCGGTGTCGTACGGCGACGGCTCGCCCAGATAGTCGAAACCCGTCCACACGAACTGCCCGATCACCCAGTCGAAGTCCTCGTCCATTGCCAGATCGTCGTCGGGAATATTCGACCAATCACAATGTTCGACATCGTAGGAGGACGACTGGTGATCTTCATGCAGGATTCCGCCGCCCCTCACAACCGGGAAATGATATATCCCGCGCGAACTTACCGTCGAGGCGGACTCCGTTCCGAGAATCAGGTTTTGCGGCAGTTCGGCATAGGCCTCCTCGTAGCGCGAGGGCTTGTAATTAAACCCTGCCACATCGAGCTGCGCAGCAAAACCGTTGCCCAGCACGGCGTCGATCTGATCCATACCGCAGGTTACAGGGCGTGTCGGATCTTCGCGTCGGCAGATAGATTGCAGCCACGATGCGACTTTGTAGCCGTCCGCAGTCCATTGCGTAGGCACTTCGTTGCCGATCGACCACATTACCACCGAAGGGTTGTTGCGGAAATGGCGGAGCATGTTGACCATGTCGCGTTCGGCCCACTCGCCGAAAAAACGGTGATAACCGTTGTCGCACTTGGCCACATCCCATTCGTCGAAAGGTTCCGCCATCACCATAAAGCCCATTTCGTCGCAGAGTTCGACCAGCTCTTCGGCCGGCATATTGTGCGAGGTGCGGATAGCGTCGCAGCCCATCTCCTTAAGCATCGTCAGCTGACGCCGTATGGCCGCTTTATTGACCGCCGCCCCGAGCGGTCCGAGGTCGTGATGAAGGCACACGCCGCGGAACTTGCGGCATTTGCCGTTGAGGAAGAATCCTTTGTCTGCCCGCAGTTCCACGCTGCGGATACCGAAACGGGTAGTATAGGTATCGACGATCCTGCCCTCGCAGCGGATCGTAGATTCCGCGGTGTAAAGCGCCGGATTTTCGGGCGACCACAACTGCGGCTCGTTCACGGTGAAATGCTGCTCGGCCGGCATGCCGTGATTGATCTTACGGATGTCTGTCTTTGCGGCGACCTGCTTGCTGTCGCCATCCCGAAGAAGCGTTTCAATCTGCACGGAAGTTCCGTCCGGAATCCCGGCCACTTCGGTGCGGAGCGTCACGGAAGCATAATCTTCACCGACGTAAGGCGTCGTCACATAAGTTCCCCAGACGGGGACATGCACTTTGGGGAGCGTCAGCAGGCGCACCTTGCGGTAGAGTCCCGCGCCGGGATACCAGCGCGACGACTGCGGGCGGTTTTCCAGCAGGACGCAGAGCATGTTGTCGCCCTCGTGCAGGGCGTCTGTCGCATCGCACCAGAAGGCATTGTATCCGTAAGGCCAGAAACAGATCTTCCGGCCGTTGACCAGCACCTGCGCCTCGCTCATGGCTCCGTCGAACAACAATATGAAACGGTCGTCGCCCTTTTCGCCGATAAAGACCGAGCGGCGATAAGTCCCCTTGCCTACATAGGGAAGGCCGCCCGTGCGTCCGGTCTTTACAGAAGCCGCCGCCTCTAAATTCTGCGTTACGGTAACCTCCTGCAGGTCGTTATCCCGCGAAAACGGGCCGTAAATCGCCCAGTCGTGGGGGACCGTTACCTGCTGCCATCCTTCCGCGGCGGCGCAGTCATGTCCCCGCCGGAATTCCCATGCTTTAAGTTCCTGTTCGCTGCGCGGCTGCCGTGCCTGCGAAGGGAACCCGCCGCAGAGCGTAAACAGCAGGCAAAATGCCTGTAACAATGTAATTCTCATAATCAAGTTTTTATTCTTTGAATGCGTCCAACGCTTCGGTCGGCTTGCCGTCGGCAAAGGCTCCCAGCAGGTATCCGTCGTTGTATCCGGCCGGAGCCTGCGGTTCCCAGTAGAAGACCCCTTCGCAATGTCCCGTGGCCTTCGACTGCGTAATAAGGTATGTCAGCATCTCCCTGGCTGTCGCCGCATCGTCCCACGGCATTCCGACTTCGCAGATCATCACGTTGCATCCGAAAGCGTTGCGGACCTTGGCGATGTTTTCCACGCAGGCTTTTGTCGAAGCCTGCCACTCGGCGCCGGGATAGAGCGACATGCCCACAAGGTCGTATTTACCTCCGTATTTCTTCAGTTCGCCGAACAACCACTGATAAAGGTCGTAACCGTTGCCGTTATGCAGGTGTACGATCACCTTGGCTTCGGGATAAACCGCTTTCGCGGCGGCGTAACCCGCATTGGTCAGCGCCGCATAGTTCTGCGGATTCTCACTGCATTTCCCCAGCGGCCAGAGCATGCCGTCGCTGGTTTCGTTGCCGACCTGCACCCATTCCACGTCGATGCCGTATTTTTTGAGCGTGGTCAGCACATCGGTCGTATGAGCGGCTACGGCTTGTTTCAACCGTTCAAGGTCGTAATCCGCCCATGCGGCGGGAACGGACTGGTGTCCCGGATCGGCCCAGGTATCGCTGTAATGGAAGTCGATCATCAGCCGCATCCCCAGATCACGGGCGCGCAGGGCCTTGACCATCACGTCGCCCTTGTTGTTCCACCCTTCGGCGGGGTTGACCCATACCCGCAGGCGGATGGCGTTCATGCCGATCTGCTTCATCAGGGCCGTACACTCCGTTTCAATGCCGTCCGCATTGCTGAATTTGAGTCCTTCGTGTTCCATCCGGGTCGTCCAGCTGATGTCGGCGCCCCTGGCGAAAGCCGTGCGGTCGGCAGGCTCCGGAGAGGTGTTCTGCGGAGCGGTGTAAGTCGGATTGACCTCGGCGCAGGCCATGCAGCAGGCGCCGAGCAACAAGAAAGAAAGAGATATCATATTTCGTATCATAATTTTTCGATTTAATGCCGGGGCGACGCTGAGATCGCCCCGGCGTCGGTTTATTGAAGCGTAAGCGTATAGGCCGGAGCGGAGAAGCTGCTCAGGTCGAGTTCGATTTTGTAAGCGCCTGCCGACGCGGGAACGACATTGTCCGCATTGCCTGCGATCTGCAGCACGCCGTCGCCGTCGGGATCGCCGTACTGCCACCGCCACGCATTCGCCGCATCGCCGAGAACGAATTTGAAGCCGTACCCGATTGACGAGATATTGCAGGCCGCCGTCCATTTACCGGTCTCAGCGTCGTACTGCATGACGTCCGCCGTGGTACTCCAGTCGTTGAAGTCGCCGGAAACTGCGATCTGCGCGACTTGGGTTTCGGACCAACTCATCGCCGCAAGATCGGCGACCACGTAGTTGAGTCCCGGATTCGAACTCCAGAGATTCCAGGCCGAAGCATCGGAGGTAAGTTCATATTGGGTGGTGTTCGTGGCGTAAACCGTCGCAGTGTCGTCCATCGCCGTGAGGAACCGGAAGTTACTCAACTCTGCGCTCCACGCCGGATCGGTGTAGACGAATCCTTCGTAACTGCCTTCCTCTTCCCGGGCGGCCATAGCGGCAGCCAGACCGAGACGCTGCGAACCCTCCTTGTAATAATAGTAGGCATAAAGCGCTTCGGGATAGGTTACGACGGGACCGCCTCCGCCTTCGGCAAGCGACCATGTCGAGTTCCCGACATCGAGCGTCAGCGTGTAAGTACCGGCTTTCTCCGCTTTGATACCGGTATCGGCGGTGCCGGATACGAACCGGAACGAACCGTCCGCAGCTGCCGAGATCGAGAAAGGCGAATCCTTGGGTGTCCCCGAGTCTCCGGTGTCGATGTCGTACCGGGCGCCGATACCGCCGACCGTCAGCGCGACGTCGCCCGCAGCGGTCGTGAATACACCCGTCCAGCATTTCGTCGAAGTCGAGAATTTCATATTGACCGGTTGGCCGTCGGCAGTTACCGTAACCGACGGAAGGTAGACCTGCGCCCATTTGGCGGTTCCGGTGTCCATAAAGACGTAGTTGCAGCCAGAAACGTTGGTGAACCAACAATCCCAAATCTTCTCCCACATCGTGTCGTCGTCGGGTGCGTTCAGCAGATCGAAAGCCGTTCCCGTCGAAGCGTTGGTCCCCCAAAGGGTGCCGTCGGCCGCCGCGAAATAGAATTTCTGCCAGGCCGAAGCGACGGCGAAACCTTCGAACCGGCCGGGTGTTTCGTCGGTGCTGCGCAGTACGGCGAATACCGAACGATCGTCCTTATTCTGCATCTGCATGACATGCATGTCGATGATGAACGGCGCGATACGCAGTTTGAGCGTTTCGCTGAGCGAAGCCTTGCCGTTCATTTCGGTTTTCAGCCGCACGTAAACGTCATGCAGCTCTGCATCCGCAAACCCCAGCCGCAGCATAATGCTGTTCAGAGCCGCGACCGTGAACTGCACGGAGGAGCCGCCGTTTTCGAGTTTCTGCTCGTAAAGGGCCGTAAATGCGTCGTCGGCCGACATTTGCAGGGTGAGACTCACCAAGCCGTCGGGCAGGGATACGTTCGGGT
>CAKVKI010000197.1 GCA_934754975.1 uncultured Alistipes sp.
TCTCCGTGAGCAGTCCCTTCTTGATGCCGCCCGTCTCGTAGAACGGCAGGTTGAGGAAGTGGGCGTTGGTGTCGGGATTCAGCCCGAACGAACGTACGGCGGCGCGGGCTTCCGCACGGCGGATGGCGCCTTTCAGGTCGAGCAGCGGGCGGGGTTCGGGTTCGCCCTTCTTCTTGCCGGCGATGATCTTTTCGACTTCGGCGTAGTGGTTGCCGAAGCCCAGTTCGCGGGCCGTGTCGATGTTCTGAAGCACTACGTCGTCATGTACGGCGACGTTGCCCGAGGTTTCATAGGCTACATGTACGTCGTGTCCCTGCTGTACCAGGCGGATGAAGGTGCCGCCCATCGAAATCACGTCGTCGTCGGGGTGGGGCGAGAAGACCACGATGCGCTTGGGGAACGGGTTCGACGGCACGGGGCGCGTCGAGTCGTCGGCATTGGGTTTGCCGCCCGGCCAGCCGGTGATGGTGTGCTGGAGGTCGTTGAATACGTCGATATTGATCTGGTCGTAGGCGCGGCCCTGTTCGAGCAGTTCGCCCAGCGAATTTTCGATGTAATCCTTGTAGGTGAGTTTCAGAATCGGTTTCTGAACCACGCCGCAGAGCCATACCACGGCCTTGCGGGTGAATTTGGGCGTCCATTTGCAGGGACCTACCAGCCACGGCGTCTGCTCGCGGGTGAGCAGTTGGGCGGAGTTCTCGTCGATTACGACTTCGATGTTGGGGTGGGCCTGCAGGTTCGATGCGGGCACCTGGGTCGTGATTTCGCCTTCGACCACCTTCTGAATGATCTGGGCTTTCTCTTCGCCCCAGGCCATCAGGATGATCTTGTCGGCCCGCATGATCGTGTCGATACCCATCGTGATCGCCATCTTCGGGGTGTAATCCAGTCCGAAGAATGCGCCCGACTGGATCTTGCGGGTGTTATGGGTCAGCTGCACCAGCCGGGTGCGCGATTTGGCGTAGGAACCCGGTTCGTTGAAGCCGATCTGTCCGTCCTCTCCCACACCGATAATCATCAGGTCGATCTTGCGCACCGAGTGGTCGTACGAAGCGCAGTACTCCGAAATCTTATCCTCGGAGATGGTGCCGTCGGGGATATGGATGTTCTCGGGCAGGATGTCGATGTGGTTGAGGAAGTCCTCGTGGATACGGAAGTTGCGGCTCTGCTGCTCGGTCGAACGGATGGGGTAGAATTCGTCGAGACTGAATACGGCTACGTTGCGGAAACTGACGAGTCCCTCTTTGTGGCGTTTTACCAGTTCGCGGTAGAGTCCCAGCGGCGTGCGGCCCGTGGTAAGGCCCAGCACGAAAGGCTGCTGCTCTTCGTAGACTTCGTTCGAACAGTGGAGTTCGTTGTAGGTGCGGATCGCCTTGACGATGGTGTCGGCAACATACTGAACGCCCAGATATTCGTTTTCATAGACCGTCGTATGGATTTTTTCGTAACGATGGATGATGTCGCGCGGGGTCGATTCTTCGATCAGGCCGCCGTCTTTCGGAAGTGAATATTTGTTGTTCATATCTCTGAAAATTTAATTTGTTCGAAAAAATCGGGCCGGTGGAAGTCGGGCTTCGGCGTCTCGATCGGCTTCCACGAAAGGAAATGGGGTTGCGAGAGCTTGTCGCCGCATTTATAGAGGTTCACCGAGGCTTTCAGTCCGCTCCAATCGGTTACTTCGTGCATGAACAGCGCCTGCGGAGGAATAGCCAGTATGACCGACCAGCGGTTGTCTCCTTCGTGTTCGGGGAACGGTCTCAGACCCAGACTCGGAGTGCGCAGGATGCCGGCCATTACTTTGGGCGCGGCGTGCGCCGGGTGTTCGCGCTCCCTGCGAAATCCCAGGAGCAGGCGTCCTATACAGGTACACTCGAAGTTGTAGTAGTAGCCGCAGTCGTCGGGCGCAATGAAGAACTCCACGCACGAATCGGTCCAAACTTCGCCGTTGTCTTCCGTGACGCGGGCCATCGTGTAGCGTTCGGCGACGTCGAAGCGCAGCATCAGGTAGTCGCCCGTGTGGAACATGCGGAACGAAACCTCCGGTGTGTAGGGGAATTGCTCCGGCCAGTTGCAGCAGGCTATGGCCTGCGGTTCGATGCCGGCGAAAGCCGCTTCGACGGCGGCCTTGTTCGTGGGGGCGATGCCCGTGATTTTGCGTATTTCCGTCATGCCTTGCGGTATTTGTCCACCGTCTCCCGTACGATGCCGCACATTTGGCCGTAATGCTCCTCCATGCTCTGCAGCAGGCGGTATTGGGCGTGGGTGCGTACGAGGTTGTGATCGGGGTATTTGATTTTATAATAGGTGTCGCCGTCGATGTAGTCCATCAGGAAGCGCAGTACCTGTTCGAAGGTGATGTAACGGGCCGAGAAAGCCAGGTGGGCGATTTCGGAGTCGGTGAGCTGCTTCGCGCGCTGCGAGAGATATCCCTCGGTGTAGGCCCGGAACATTTCGAGCGACAGGCCGACGCGCGAAAGGTCGCGGTCGTCCTCGTCGCCCGTGTTGGCGTAGGAGCGGATGGCGTCGCCGAAGTCGTTGAGCGACGTGGAAGCCATCACCGTATCGAGGTCGATGGCGCAAAGCACCTCGCCCTGCCTGTCGAAGAGGATGTTGTTGATCTTGGTGTCGTTGTGCGTCACGCGTGTGGGAATCGTGCCGTCCTCGACCTTGGACCAGAAGCCGAGCATCTCTCCGCGCCGCGATTCGATCCAGCCGATCTCTTCGGCAAGCTCCTTTTTGCGGCCTGCGGCGTCGCGGGCCAAAGCGTCGTCCCACTGCACGAAGCGGTGGCGGATGTTGTGGAACCCTTTGATCGTCTCGGCCAGCGGTTCGGTGAAGTCGGCCAGCTGGGCCTGGAATTTGCCGATTCCCTCGCCGCCCTTGCGGGCCAGTTCGGGCGAGTCGGCCTTGTTGTAGGCGATGGTGTCGCCGATGAAAACCGAAACGGCCCAGTATTCGCCGTCATTGTCGATGTAGTACAGCACGCCGTCTTTGGTCGGGACCACGGTCATCGCTTCGCGCCGCGGATCGCCGCCTGCTGCGATGACTCCGCGCCGGATGTGGTCGGTGACCCGGCGGATGTTGTCCATCATGGCTGGAACATCGGGGAAAATGTTTTTGTTTTTGCGTTGAAGAATGTAATCGGGGGTCTCCCCTTCGGTGCGGACGATGAAGGTGTCGTTGATAAAACCCTCGCCCAGCGAGTTTATGGCCGCGATGCGTCCCTCCAAAGCGAAGTGCGATGCGATCTCTTGCAGTTTCTTCTCCATGTCGAAAGATTCTCTGTTTTTAAGTGTTCCGGTTGCATCCTCAAAGGTACTAAAAAGAACGGAGTCCTGCAACGGAATTTTGTTAAAAGAAAATTTTTCCTCCGATTTGCCGGAGCGGGTGATTATTTTTACGATTCCGGAGGCTGATGGAGATAAAATTTATTATTCACTCCGCCCGGATAAATAAAAAATCCGGCAGTCTGAACCGCCGGATTTTGTCTGTCAGAGTGAATTGCACTTATTTGATGCAACTGGTCAGCATTTTAAGCTTTCCACTGGGCGCTATCTGGAGCGATTTTACGCTGGCCGGAAGCAGTACGGTCTCACCCTGATGAATCGGCATTTCATTGCCGCTGTCGTCGGCGATCGTTCCCTTTCCTTCGACGCAGATCACCACGACGAACGAGTCGAGCGCCGCGTAATCGAGCGTCAGCGGAGCGGTCAGGTCGCAGAGCGACGTGGTGAAGTAGGGGCACGACACCAGTTCCACTTCGCGGTCCTGCGCCTGTGCGTACTTCGTGCGGTAGTCGGGCAGTACGGTATAGTCGATGGCGCCCTTCGCCAACTCGGTGTGCAGTTCACGGGTATTGCCGTCGGCGTCCTTGCGGTTGAAGTCGTAGATGCGGTAGGTTATGTCCGAAGTCTGCTGAATCTCGGCGATGAACGCGCCTGCGCCGATGCTGTGGACGCGGCCTGCGGGCAGGAAGAAGAGGTCGCCCGGATGTATCTCGTATTCGGCGAGGATGTCGGTGATGGTGTTGTCCCCGACGCTGGCTTCATACTGGGCGGGCGTCACTTGCTTGGCGAATCCCGAGCGGAGCCGTGCGCCCTTGTCGGCATCTACGACGTACCACATTTCGGTCTTGCCTTTCGATTTGTGACGCTCCCACGCCAACTGGTCGTCGGGGTGTACCTGGATCGAGAGGTCCTGTCGCGCGTCGATGAACTTGATCAGTAGCGGGAACTCCTCGCCGAAACGTTCGAAGTTGGCTTTGCCGAGCAGTGCGGCGCCGTGGCGGGCGATCAGGCCCGGCAGGGTAGTGCCGGCTTCGGGACCTCCGGCTACGACCGATTCGTTGCCTTTGACGCCCGAAAGCTCCCAGCTTTCGCCGACCTGCGTCTGGCCGGATGCGATTTGTTTGTAGGGGACGATCTTTTCGCCGCCCCAGATCGTCGATTTGAGTATGGGTTGGAACTTATACATATTTGTTTTATTGTGCTTTTTGTGCGTCGAGCTGGCTCAGGGCGAACGCGTATGCGCCCACCGAAATGGCGTTGCTCGCGCCGAGTTTCGAAATCGCGACGCCGATGCGCTTCTGCGGGTCGTAAGCCACGTAACGGTCGGTGCCGTAGACCTTCAGCGTGCGCTGGTCGCCTTTGGCGAACTCCTTGAATTCCTCTTCGCTGTCCAGGTCGTAAACCTTCATCTGCACGCGGTTCAGCTCGTCGCCCGCAATGGTGTGCATCTTGCTGCGCAGCTCTTTCAGCAGGCTGGGCATGATCCATTTGCGGGCGCCCGTGATGCCGCCGCCGATGACGATCAGTCCGTCGATCAGCGTCACGGTCGTCGCCATGGCGTCGCCGGCGATCTCGCCCATTTCGGCGAAAGCCTTGCGGGCGGCTTCCGTGTCGCCTTCGCGTTTGCCGTCGGCGATATCGCAGAGGTCCTTCGGTTCAAGCCCGTGATTCGGGTTGCCCGTCAGCTCGCCGTAGACGCGCTTCACGGCGCGGATGGCGGCGCCGTCTTCGACGATTATATCGGGCATTTTCTTGTGTTTGAGGCAAAAAGTCTCGACGCACGAGTTGTCGCCGCGGTTGAGTTCGTTGTTCACTAC
>CAKVKI010000198.1 GCA_934754975.1 uncultured Alistipes sp.
CCGGTATCGTGGCGCAGACGCGGCAGGACCGTACCTCGACCGTTATTCCCGGCGTGGCGATCGCCACGGCGCTGATGCCGCCCCTCTGTACGGCGGGATTCGGCCTTGCCACGGGCCAGATAAAATTCTTTGTCGGGGCGTTCTACCTTTTCTTCATCAACTCGGTTTTCATCGCGCTGGCGACCTATGCCATGGTCCGCTTCCTGAAGTACGAGAAGAACGCCTTTATCGACAAGGTGCGCGAACGCAACGTCAAACGCCTGATGATGGTTATTACGCTCCTGACTTTCATTCCGAGCGTCATCATCGGGTTCCATATGGTCCGCGTCTCGCTGTTCGAAGCCGTGGCCGACAAATACGTCGCGCAGGTCTTCAAGTTTCCGCATACGCGCGTGATCGAGTGCAACAAGCAGTATGCGCACGGCAAAAATCCGTCGCAGATCGAGTTGCTGCTCGTGGGAGAACCCATCGGCGACGAAGTGATCGAGAACGCCCGGGCGCAGATGCGCAACTTCGGACTGGAAAAAGCCGAACTGGTGGTGCGCCAGGCCAACAAGACGGATGAAATAAATGTGGCGTCGCTGCAGCAGAGCTACCTCGAACTGCTGGAGGAGAAGAACCGGCGCATCGGCGAAATGACGGCCCAGCTGAAACGCTACCGGGTTACGAACGTCGAGGTGGACGACATCTCGCGCGAAGTGGGAGTCATGATGGAGAATATCAAGGCCATATCGCTGATGAAGGGCATTACGTTCGATGTCGCGGGCACGCCGCTCGATACGACCCTCGTATGCGTCGTTACGCCCAAGGTGCCCGCCGATTCGATCGACCGGACGACATTGGCCAGCTGGCTGAAAATACGCACCAAGGTGGATAACGTGAAACTTTTCGTCGAACCGTAACCGATTGCCGGATGAAACGAGCTGAGCTGAATTTTGCACAGAAGGTATGGCTGGAGTCCCTGTGGCTCGGCGCCCGTTTCTTTGCCGTGCTGCCGTACTGGTTCAAATATTACGTCGTCGAGAACCTGCTCTTTTTCATACTCTACTATTGCCTGCGTTACCGCATGAAGGTCGTGAAAAACAACCTGCGCAATTCGTTTCCGGAAAAGAGCGGAGAGGAATTGGCCGTCATCCGCCGGAATTTCTACCGGACGCTGGCCGAAATATTCGTCGATACGGTCAATATGGCCCATATGGGCGAAGAGAAGGCCCGCACGGTGCTGACAGTGAAAGGTCTCGACGAACATTACAAGGCCGTACACGGCCGCGACTGGATCGCCATGACAGCCCATTTCGGCTGTTGGGAGTATTGTTCCTACTGGGGGCTTTACGAACGCTCGCAGATGTTGGTGGCGGTGTATCATCCCCTGCGCAGCAAGGTGATGGAGCGGCTTTACCAGCGTTTGCGCAACTACGAAAATTCGATGACCGTGGCCATGAAGGATTCGCTGCGCTTCTACCTGCGCAACCGGGAGCGCGGCATTGACGGCAAAAACCTCGTCATGGGGCTTATCGCCGATCAGAATCCTCCGCGCCGCCCCGACAGCCACTGGTTCCGCTTCCTCAATCAGGATACGATTTTTTTCGACGGCGGGGAGAAACTGGCGCTGCGTTGCAACCTGCCGGTCTATTTCGTCCGGATGGACCGTTTGCAGCGGGGCCGTTACCGGATGTCGTTCGAGCTGATTTACGACGGAGAAGAGCCGGTGGACGAATACGAAATTACGGAACGTTACGTTAGGAAACTGGAAACAATGATTTGCGAACACCCGGAACTCTGGATGTGGTCGCACCGCCGCTGGAAACACAAACGTACAAATGCCGGTTGCTAAAATAGTCATACTCAATTGGAACGGCGCGGAACACCTGCGCCGTTTCCTGCCCAGTGTCATCGCTGCGGCTCCTGCCGATGTGGAGGTCGTGGTCGCCGACAACGGCTCGACGGACGATTCGCTGACGGTGCTGGCGACGGAATTTCCTTCCGTCAGGGCGCTGCGTCTCGATGTCAATTACGGTTTTGCCGGAGGGTATAACCGGGCTTTGGAGCAGGTCGAAGCGGACTATTATCTGCTGCTCAACTCCGACCTCGAGACGCCCGAAGGATGGCTCGCCCCGATCCTCGACGTGCTGGAGCGCGAACCCGACGTGGCCGTCGTTTCCCCGAAACTGATTTCGTGGGCGGATCGCACGAAATTCGAATATGCAGGCGCTTCGGGCGGATTTATCGACTTTTTCGGTTATCCCTTCTGCCGGGGCCGCATCCTGAAACAGGTCGAGTCCGACGAGGGGCAGTACGACGACGCCCGCGATGTTTTCTGGGTCAGCGGTGCCGCATTCTGCTGCCGGGCCGATGTTTTCCATGCGCTGGGCGGCTTTGATGCCGACTTTTTCGCCCACATGGAGGAGATCGACCTCTGCTGGCGCATGCAGCTGGCCGGTTACCGGGTGCGGGTCGTGCCGCAGAGCAGGGTCTACCACCTCGGCGGCGGTACGCTCACGACCGATTCGCCGACCAAAGTCTTTTACAACCACCGCAATAATCTTGCGATGCTCTATAAATGCTCCTCGTCCGTGCAGCGGGTCGTGGTCGCCGTCGTGCGCCCTGTCCTAGATCTGCTGGCGGCCCTGTCCTACCTGGTGCAGGGGCGGAGCGACAATTTCCGGGCGGTGTTTCGCGCATACCGCGATTTCCTGCGCTGGCACAGCGACCTGCCCCGCAAGCGGAAGGCGATCCGGCAGAACAGCAAAGGCTCGGCCACGGACAAGATTTACCGGGGTTCGGTGGTGCTGCGTTACCTTTTCGGCCGGAGGACTTTCGGTCGGATGATGTGAGGGGTAAATTCGCAAAATCGGAAAAGTCCGTTTTCCCGGCGGAGGATACCTTTGTCGCCGAGATGAAGAACAAACCAGCCACGACAGCCGATTATCAGCGGCGGATCAACGTCGCCGTCGAATACATCCGGACCCATCTGGACGAAACGCTCGACCTGCGTACGCTGGCCGAGGTGTCGTCGTTTTCGCCCTGCCATTTCCACCGCATCGTTTCGGCCTTTCTGGGCGAGCCGCCGGGGGAGTTCATCGCCCGCACGCGCATCGAGACGGCGGCACGCCTGCTGCTTTACTCCGATCTTCCGGTTTCGGAGATCGCCTACCGTGTGGGATATGACGCTCCGTCGTCGCTGACCAAGGCTTTCGGACGGTTTTTCGGCATCTCGCCAAAAGAGTACCGAACCGCTAAAAACCTTCCGTCCATGACAACACGCATGCACTCCGACGCCGAAATCCGGCTGTCGAAACCCAAAATGCTGGAAATTCCCGAAAAAACCGTCGCTTATCTCCGTGCGCAGGGGAATTACAGTGAAGTCGATTACGGCGACTGCTTCGCCCGGCTCTGGCAATACGTCAAAGAGCAGAAACTCTTCTCGGCGGGGATCGAAACCATCGTCGTTTACCACAACGATCCCGACATTTCGAAGTCCGGCGACCTGCGCTGCGACATATGCCTGACGATTCCCAAAGGCCCGGTGGCTGTCGGTCCCGTGGGCGTCAAGACCATCGCCGGAGGCCGTTATGCGGTGTTCGTTTATACGGGACCTTATGCCGGACTGGGCGGCGCTTATCACAAAATATTTCGTGAGTGGCTGCCCCAAAGCGGTTGTGAACTGCGCGACAGCCCCGGTTTCGAACGGTACCGCAATAATCCCGACAGGGTTCCGGCGGAGAAGTTGAAAACGGAGATTTATATTCCCCTGAAATAGCGTTGAATGAAATGAACGAACCGCCCGGTCAGGCGGTTTGTTCGTTGTCGACGCGTACCGATATGGGCAGGGTGAACCAGAATGTCGAGCCTTTGCCCACTTCCGATTCCACGCCGATCCGGCCGTTCAGCGCTTCGACGATCGATTTGCAGATCGCCAGCCCGATTCCTATGCCCTGTTTATACGAGCCGGCTTTGGTGAAACGCCGGAACAGGTTGTTCATTTCGCTTGCGGAAATGCCGCATCCCGTGTCGCTTACGTAGAAATAGATCTCTTCGGTGCGGACTTCGAACCCGAAACGGATTTCGCCCCGGATCGTGAATTTGACCGCATTGGAAAGGAAATTGGAAATGACCTGAGACAGCCGCTTCCGGTCCGTCCGGATGTAGCATGAGGGGCATGAGCGGCAGAATTCGATCCGCACCCGGCTGTTCTGGATTTGTTTCATGCGCAAAGAGCCTTCCAGCTCCGCCAGCATGCTGTTCAGCTCGGTTTCGGCATATTTGTATTCGAGGGTTCCGGTTTCGATCTTCGACAGGTCGAGTATGTCCCGGACCATCTGCAGCAGCGCTTCGCCGTTGGAGCGGATGATGCGCACGTATTCCTGCTTCTCTTCGCGGGGAACGTCCGAGACCAGCAGTTCCGAGAATCCGATGATGGCGTTGAGCGGCGTGCGCAGTTCGTGGCTCGTGTTGGCGAGGAAAATCGACTTCATGCGGTCGGACTTCTCGGCGCGCTGGCGGGCGACGTTCAGCTCCTGCTGGGTGCGTTTCTGGGCGGTGATGTCGTGGACGGTGAGCAGCAGATGGCTCCTGCCGTCGATCTCCAGGCAGTTGCCCGTGACCGAAACCTCGCATTCGACGGTGGAAGTTTTGTCTTGGGAGGTATAGAGTACCATGGGCGCTTCCAGTCCCGAGAAATTCTGCCGCGTGCGGAGCGCTTCACCGATCGCCGCGCGCACGGGGCAGGTGGCGCACAGGTCGTGTTTGCCGCATTCGCCCGCGTCGTCGCCGTTTTTGCAGTGCAGCAGATTGCCGACTTTGGGCGGGACGGCGGCTTCTTCGGTGCCCGTCAGCATATAGTAGTTGGTCTGCAGGACGTTGAAATCGCTGTCGATCAGCAGGACGAATGCGTCTATGTTTTTGAGAATGAGTTCGACGATGCGGGCTTTTGCCGCGATCTCTTTTTGTACCCTGCGTGCCTTGACGACCAGCCACACGCATAATGCGACCAGTAATCCGACGCTTATAAATAATAATAGTGTCATAAGTGGGGATTATTGTGCCTGCCGGTTTTACAA
>CAKVKI010000199.1 GCA_934754975.1 uncultured Alistipes sp.
GCCTATGACAACTCCCTCGATATGCTCAAGGAGACCAAGCTCCGGGCGCCTTTCGCCAGTGTCGTCGAGCGCAAATACGTCGATAATTTCGAACGGGTGCAGGCCGGACAGACCATCGTGCGCGTCGTAAATCCTGTGACGACACAGGTGCAGTTCACCCTGCCTGAAAGCGCCCTGCCGCTGCTGGCCGCCCAATCCACGCGCTTCGAGGTCGAATTCGACAACTACCGGGGCGTGAAATTCCCGGCTGTCCTGAAAGATTATGCCAAAACTTCGTCCGACGCTTCGGGATTTCCCGTATCGCTGCGCCTGACCAACGCCGATCCGGGACGTTATCCCATCTCTCCGGGCATGTCGTGTACGATTACCATGCAGAGCGCCGATCCGGTTCCCGACGCCGTGTCGCTGCCCGTGTCGGCGATCTTCGCTCCGGCCGAGGGCGGCACTTATGTCTGGATCGTGACCGGCGACGACCATGTCATGCGCCGCGAGGTGACTCTGGGTGAGCTGTACGGACGCGACCGCGTCGTGGTAGACAGCGGTGTGGAGCCGGGCGAGCGTGTCGTCACGGCGGGCGTTTATCAACTGCGCCAGGGCGAGCGGGTGCGAATCTTAAACTGATACGGTCATGAGTCTGCCCGAATATTCGCTGAAGAATAAAAAAGTCGTCTGGTTTTTCCTTTTCGTCCTGCTTGCGGGCGGCGCCCTCGGGTTCGCCACGCTGGGCAAAAAGGAGGATTCGACGTTTGTCATCAAGAGCGCGTCGCTGGTCTGCTCCTATCCCGGAGCCACGCCGCTGGAGGTCGAACAGCTCATTTCCGAGCCGATCGAACGCGAGGTGCAGTCGATGCGCCTGGTGCATAAAATCACCTCCGAGTCCTATTACGGACTTTCGAAAATCATGGTCGAACTCGATCCTGCGACCGGCGCTGCGGAGATTCCGCAGTTGTGGGACGAACTGCGGCGCAAGGTCCTTAACATCCAGCCCCGACTGCCGGCCGGGGCTTCGCCCGTCACCGTGGCCGACGATTTCGGCGACGTGTACGGTATCTATTACGGTCTTTCGGTCGACGGCGGATTCACCTGGTCCGAACTGCGCGAATGGGCGCAGCGGATCAAGACGGCGCTGGTGACCGTGGACGGCGTGCAGAAGGTGACGCTTTTCGGCGAGCAGACGCCCGTGGTGAACGTCTATGTCAGCCTTGCGGCGCTCGCCAACTTCGCCATCCGACCCGAATCGATCGTGGCGACCATCGGCCAGCAGAACACGATCGTCAACAGCGGCGAGAAGCAGGCCGGGGCGCTCGAAATACAGATATTGGAGGATGGCGCCTATAAGAACCTCGGCGATATCTCGAACCAGCTGCTCATCTCCTCTTCGGGCAAACAGTACCGGTTGGGCGACATCGCCCGCGTGGAGCGGGGATACGCCGATCCGCCGCAGACGCTGATGCGCGTAAACGGCCGCCGGGCGGTGGGCATCGGCATTTCGACCGAGGCCGGCGTGGATGTGGTGAAGGCGGGGGAGAAGATCGGCCGGGTACTCGACGGCCTTACGCGCCAGATGCCCGTAGGCATGGACCTCACGGTGCTTTACCCCGAAGACCGTATTGCCCGGGAAGCTAATTCTACGTTTATCCTGAACCTTGCCGAATCGGTGGCGATCGTTATCCTGATTATCATGCTTGTCATGGGATTTCGCGCCGGTGTGCTGATCGGCAGTTCGCTGTTGTTCTCCATCGGTGGTACGCTCCTGCTGATGCAGTTTCTGGGCGAAGGGCTCAACCGCACTTCGCTGGCCGGATTCATCATCGCGATGGGGATGCTGGTGGACAACGCCATTGTGGTGACCGACAATGCGCAGCAGGCCATGCTGCGGGGCGTCGCGCGGCGGCAGGCCGTCATCGACGGGGCCAATGCTCCGCGCTGGAGCCTGCTGGGAGCGACGCTGATCGCTATTTTCTCGTTCCTGCCGCTCTACCTGGCCCCTTCGTCCGTGGCCGAGATCGTCAAGCCGCTGTTCGTCGTGCTGGGGCTTTCGCTGCTGCTGAGCTGGGGGCTGGCCCTTACGCAGACGCCGCTTTTCGGCGATTTCATGCTCCGCGTCAAACCTGCGGCGCACGATCCCTACGATACGAGGTTTTACCGGAAATTCGACCGTCTGCTGGCCGGGCTGCTGCGGTGGCGGTGGGGTGTCGTGGCGGGCGTCGTCGCGCTCTTCGCGCTTTCGCTGGCGGTAATGGGTCTCATGCCGCAGAATTTCTTTCCGTCGCTGGACAAGCCCTATTTCCGGGCAGACGTGCTGCTGCCCGAAGGGTATAACATCCGCGATACGGAGCGCAACCTGCGCCTGATGGAGGAGTGGCTCCATGCGCAGCCCGAAGTGAAGACCGTGTCGGTGACGATGGGCTCCACGCCGCCGCGCTACTACCTGGCCAGCAGCAGCATTTCGCTGCGGCCCAATTTCGGCAATATCCTGATCGAACTGCACGACCGGAAACAGACCGGGGAGGTCGAAAATCGTTTCAACGCCTACGTCGTGGCGAACTGTCCCGATGTGTGGCTGCGCTCGTCGCTTTTCAAGCTCTCGCCCGTGCCCGACGCCGCAATCGAATTCGGGTTCATCGGCGACGATATCGACACCCTCCGCCGTCTGACGCAGGCGGCTGAAGAGATCATGTGGCGCACGCCTGGCACGGCGAATATCCGCAACAGCTGGGGCAATCGTATTCCGACATGGCTGCCGCTCTACTCGCAGATGAAAGGCCAGCGCATCGGCGTCACCCGCAGTCAGATGGCGCAGGGCATTACCATCGCCACGCAGGGCTACCGGCTCGGCGAGTACCGCGAGGGCGACCAGTTCATGCCGATCCTGCTCAAGGATGAAAATATCGACGCCTATAACCTGACCAACCTGCAGGCGCTGCCGATCTTTACGCCTGCGGGCAAAGTCTACTCCATCGAGCAGGCGACCGACGGTTTCCGCTTCGAATACCGCGGCGGGGTGGTGAAACGTTACAACCGCCAGCGGGTGATGAAGGCGCAGTGCGACCCGGCGCGCGGAGTCAATACGATGGAGCTGTTCGCCGCCCTGCGCGATTCGGTGACCCGCGCCGTGCCGCTGCCCGAAGGCTATTCGATGAAGGTCTTTGGCGAGCAGGAGAGCCAGCAGGAGTCCAATTCGGCGCTGGCCGAGTACATGCCACTGACGATGATCCTGATCTTCATCGTCCTGCTTCTGCTGTTCCGCAACTACCGCGAGCCGGTCATCATCCTGCTGATGATCCCCCTGATCTTTATCGGTGTGGTCTTGGGACTGGCCGTTACGGGCAAGGTGTTCAACTTCTTTTCGCTGCTGGGACTGCTGGGGCTTGTGGGGATGAATATCAAGAACGCCGTGGTGCTTGTCGAGCAGATCGGCGTCCTGCGGGCCGAGGGCAAAGGGCCTTACGATGCGCTGGTCTCCGCCACGCGCAGCCGTATCGTGCCCGTGGCGATGGCTTCGGGGACTACGATCCTCGGCATGCTGCCCCTGCTGTTCGACTCGATGTTCGGGGCGATGGCCGCGACGATCATGGGCGGATTGCTGGTCGCCACGCTGCTGACCGTCTGTGTCCTCCCGGTCGTCTACGCCATCTTCTATAATATTCGTGAATCATGAAACCGTTTCTGTTGTCAGTTATTTTGTTGTTTTGCCTGCCGTCGCATGCCCAGACCACGCTCGACGATTACCGCCGCGACGTGACCGAGTACAGCCGCCGGCTGAAAGTCGCCGCCGCCGGAAGCGATGCCGCCGCCGAAGCTGTGGGGCAGGCGCGGACGGGCTACCTGCCGCGGTTGTCGCTCGACGGCAGCTTCACGGCTACCGTCCATCACTACGACGGAATCGAACGGTGGAACTTCAGCGTCCTGCCCCAATTGGTGCAGGTCGTCTACGGCGGCGGAGCCGTACGCGCGGCCTGCAAACAGGCCGAACTGGGATATGATATCGCCCTCTGCGACGAGGAGTTCTCCAGGCTCGACGTCCGCTATACGGCCGAGTACACCTACTGGAATCTTTCGGCCATGGCGCTCTATGCCGCCTCGATGCGCGAGTATGTCAGTATCATCCGTTCACTCAAAGAGGTGGTGGACCGCCGGTTTGCCGAAGGGTATATCGCCAAGGGCGACGTGCTGATGATCGACACGCGCCTGAGCGAAGCGCAGTACGAACTGATCTCCGCCGAGCAGAATTACGCCGTGGCCCTGCATAATTTCAACATCCTGCGGGGCGTCGATCCTGCGCTCGGCGTAACGCTGTCGCAGGGCATCCGCGATTCGCTTCCGCAGCCCGTGCGGGTGCCTGCCGACGAAGCCGCGGCGTTTCGGCCCGACTATGCCGCCGCACAGCTGCGCAGCGACCGGGCCGAAGCCGGTGTGCGCGCGGCTCGCGCGGCTTTCAATCCGCAGCTGAGCGTCGGCGTCGGCGGATCGTGGCAGCCCTATTATCCCAACCGTACGGGCGCAACGACGGTGGACGGTTCGGCATTCATGAAACTCTCCCTGCCGATATTCCATTGGGGCGAACGCCGCCGCGCGACGGGCGCCGCCCGTGCCGTGCAGCAGCAGAGCGAGTGGAACGCCGCACAACTTTACGACGATATCGTGCGCGACGAGATGAACGGCTGGACGGCGCTGGAGAACAGCCGTGCGCAGGTCGAAGCCACGGAGCAGAGCCTGCGCATCGCCGGCGAGAACCTCGACATCAGCACCTATTCCTACGGCGAGGGGCTGGCGACGATTCTCGATGTGCTGCAGGCACAGCTGAGCTGGATTCAGCTCTATACCAATGCCATCAAGGCGCATTACAATTACGCCGTGGCGGTGTCGGACTACCGGCGCATCACGGCGCAGCAATAGTCCGGAAACAAAGAAGCGGAGGCTTTTCGAAAAACCTCCGCTTCTTTTCGCCGGATTCCCGCATCAGGCTTTCGCCGGTTCGGTGCTGACCACCGCGATTTCGTGCGATACCGGGGCGATCATGCGGAACATGCGCATGATGCCGCAGTATTTCTC
>CAKVKI010000200.1 GCA_934754975.1 uncultured Alistipes sp.
TTCGGGGTAAATCCCTCGTTCAGAAACACATGCCCCAAGTGACCTCCGCATTTGGCGCAGGTGATTTCGGTGCGCCGTCCGTCGGCGTCGGGCGTCGGCGTCACGGCGCCCGGAATTTCGTCGTCGAAACTGGGCCAGCCGCACCCCGCGTCGAATTTGTCGGAGGAGCGGTAAAGCGGCGCGCCGCATTGGCGGCAGTGGTAGACGCCCGGCTCGCGGTGGTCATAATATCGGCCCGTGAAAGGCGCTTCGGTGCCCTTATCGACGATCACGCGTTTTTCTTCCGATGTCAGCGGCTTCATATTCTGTGCATTTGCGGCTCCCGACAGCAGGAGACCAATTGTTAAAATCAATAATCGCATACGGACTCATTCAAGGTCAAAAATTACGCCACATACTCCTCTCCGCGCAGGAATACCCGGCGGATGAGCGGCGTCGTATAAGCATAAGGCAGAAACTCGACCGAAGGTATCGGTTTGGTAATAAATAAATTGGCGACTTTACCTACAGTAACGGAACCGTAACTGCGGCTCAGGCCCATGGCGTAAGCGCCGTTGAGCGTCGCGGCGTTGATCGCTTCGGCCGGAGTCATCTTCATGCGGATGCAGGCCAGCGATACGACCATGCGCATATCGCCCGAAGGCGACGATCCGGGATTGTAGTCCGAAGCCAGCGCCACGCCCAGCCCCGCGCGGATCATTTCGCGGGCCGGCGGATAGCTCATGCCGAGGAAAAACGCCGCGCCGGGCAGCATCGTCGGCGAGGTCATCGCACCGCGCAACGCCTGAATCTCCGCTTCGCCCATGCGTTCGAGGTGATCGACCGAAAGGGCGTTATACTCCACCCCCACCTGCACGCCGCCCGAAACGGCCAGTTCGTTGGCGTGGATCTTCGGCTGCATGCCCAGCTTGCGCCCGGCCTTCATGATACGGGCCGTCTGTTCCACAGTAAAAAACCCTTCGTCGCAGAAAACATCGACGAAATCGGCCAGTTTCCCGGCCGCCACGGCCGGAAGCATTTCGGTGCATACCAGCTCCACATACTCCTCCTGCCGGCCGATATAGCTCCGAGGTACGGCATGCGCGCCGAGGAACGTGGCGCGCACCGCCAGCGGAGCCGTCTCGCGGATGCGGCGGATGACGCGCAGCATCTTCAGCTCGTCTTCGGTCGTCAGACCGTAGCCGCTCTTGATCTCCACGCAGCCCGTTCCCTTCGCGGCGATCTCGCGCACGCGCTCCATCGCCTGCGCGTAAAGCTCCTCTTCCGGGGTTTCGTGCAGCAGGTCGGCCGAATTGAGGATACCCCCGCCGCGGCGGGCTATCTCCTCGTAACTCAGTCCGTTGATCTTATCGAGAAATTCCCGCTCACGGCTCCCGGCGTAAACCAGGTGCGTATGGGAATCGCAGAACGACGGAAAGAGCATGCCCCCTTCGGCATCCACGACCCTGTCCACGGCCATTTCGCCGAGCGTATCCATACTCCCGAATGCGGCGATCCGGCCGTCGTCGGCCAGCAGCCACGCATCGTCGAGCGTCTCCAGACGGTCCATCTCCCCGCCGCAGAGCCGAAGCCGTCCGGCGGTCTCGATGCCGACGATTTTGCCGATGTTCTTTATCAGAAGTCTCATAATTTGCGGATGAATCGGATGGAAGATACTATATGCGGGTACATCACCGAATCGTTGTCGATGAAGGGAACCTGTTTACGGTATTCAGCCACGATGGCTTCGAGCGTCTCCGACGAGCGTGCCGGGCGGCGGAATTCGAGCGCCTGGGCGGCGTTGAAAAGCTCGATGGCCAGCACCCGTTCGGTGTTGCACACCACGCGGTAGAGTTTGGTCGCAGCGTTGGACCCCATGCTCACATGGTCCTCCTGCCCCTGCGACGAGGGGATCGAATCGACCGAAGCGGGCATGCAGAGCCCCTTAGACTGGCTGACGATGGAAGCCGCCGTGTACTGGGGAATCATAAAACCGCTGTTCAGCCCCGGCTTGGCGACGAGGAAGGCCGGAAGCTCCCGCGCACCGGAGATCAGTTTGTAGATGCGGCGTTCGGAGATGCTGCCCAGCTCCGCGAGCGCGACGGCCAGAAAGTCCATCGCCAGCGCGATCGGCTGACCGTGGAAATTACCCGCCGAGACGACCATATCCTCTTCGGGGAAGACCGTCGGATTGTCGGTGGTGCTGTTGATTTCGGTCGTCAGCACGCCCTCCACGTAGTCGATCGTGTCTTTCGACGCCCCGTGTACCTGCGGGATGCAGCGGAAGGAATAGGGATCCTGCACATGCTTCTTCGGACGGGCGATCAGCTCGCTGCCTTCGAGCAGACGGCGGATATTGCGGGCCGTGGTGAGCTGGCCCTTGTGCGCGCGGATCAGATGCACCTCGTCGCAGAAGGGCTCGATGCGGCCGTCGAAAGCATCGAGCGACAGCGCCCCGATGCGGTCGGCCCACTCGCTCAGGCGGCGCGCCCCGATCAGCGACCAGACGCCGTATGCGCTCATGAACTGGGTGCCGTTCAACAGGGCAAGCCCCTCTTTGGATTGGAGACGAATCGGCTGCCACCCCCGCTCGGCCAATACCTCTGCGGCCGGGCGTACAGCTCCTTCATACTCCACTTCGCCCAATCCCAGCAGCGGCAGGCTCATATGCGCCAGCGGCGCCAGGTCGCCCGAAGCGCCGAGCGACCCCTGCTGGCAGACCACGGGCAGGACGTCGTTGTTGAAAAAGTCGATCAGCCGCTCCACGGTCGCCAGCTGCACGCCGGAATGGCCGTACGAGAGCGACTGTATCTTGAGCAGGAGTATCAGTTTCACGATCTCGGACGGAACCCGCTCTCCCGTACCGCAGGCATGCGACATGACGAGGTTCTTTTGCAGCTGCGCCAGGTCGTCATACCCTACCGAAATATCGCACAGCGATCCGAAACCGGTGGTAATGCCGTAAACCGGCCGTTCGGGATTCTCCATCTTGCGGTCGAGGTATTCGCGGCATCGGACGATGCGTGCGCGGGCATCGTCGCTCAGGGCCAGCGGCAGACGGCGGAAGAGGATTTCGCGGATGCGGTCGATCGAAAGATGCTGCGCGGAGATAAGATGATGTTCCATGTGAGATAATGTGGGTTTATTCGTTTTCTTTTAAGACATTACGTATTATTTCTTCGTCGGCGGCATTGGGCAGCGTCACCTGCAGGCCGGGCGTGCGCTCCATCTCGCGCCGGATAGCCGACACAGCCCCATCGTTGCGCGCCCAACTGCGGCGGGCGATGCCGTTGTTCACGTCCCAAAACAGCATTTCGCGGATGCGGCGGTCGGACTCTTCCGAGCCGTCGATCACCATGCCGAAACCGCCGTTTATCACCTCGCCCCAGCCTACGCCGCCGCCGTTGTGGATCGAGACCCACGTTGCGCCGCGGAACGAGTCGCCGATGACGTTCTGCACGGCCATGTCGGCCGTAAGGTTCGAACCGTCGTAGATGTTCGAAGTCTCGCGGTAGGGCGAATCGGTGCCCGAAACATCGTGGTGGTCGCGGCCCAGCACCACGGGAGCCGTAAGGCGTCCGTCGGCGATGGCCCGGTTGAAAGCCTGCGCGATTTTGGTGCGTCCCTCGCTGTCGGCATAGAGGATGCGGGCCTGCGAGCCGACGACGAGCCGGTTGCGGCCGGCTTCGCGGATCCAGTGGATGTTGTCGTCGAGCTGGCCCGCGATTTCAGCGGGAGCCGTACGGCGGATCTCCTCCAGCACTTCGACCGCAAGGCGGTCGGTAAGTTCGAGGTCTTCGGGTTTGCCCGACGTGCAGACCCAGCGGAAGGGGCCGAAGCCGTAGTCGAAGAACATCGGTCCCATAATGTCCTGCACATAGGATGGATAGCGGAAACGACCGCCCTCGCCCATCACGGCGGCCCCGGCGCGCGAAGCCTCCAGCAGGAAAGCGTTGCCGTAATCGAAGAAGTACATGCCGTCGGCCGTCAGGCGGTTGATCGCATCGACCTGCCGGCGCAGCGACTCCTGCACGCATTCGCGGAAACGGGCGGGCTCCTCGGCCATCATCTTGTTCGAAGCCTCGTAGCTGACGTCCACCGGATAATAGCCGCCCGCCCACGGATTATGCAGCGAAGTCTGGTCGGAACCCAGGTCCACCCGAATTTTCTCGTCGGCAAGCCGCTCCCAGAGGTCCACGACATTGCCCACATAGGCCAGCGAAACCACTTCGCGGTCCCGGCAGGCCCGGCGGATGCGGGGAATCAGTTCGTCGAGCGAATCGTGCAGTTCATCGACCCAGCCCTGTTCGTGACGCTTCTGCGCAGCCTTGGGGTTAATCTCGGCGATAACGCTCACCACGCCCGAAATATTACCCGCCTTGGGCTGTGCGCCCGACATGCCGCCCAGTCCCGACGAGACGAACAGCATGCCGCGGGTGTCTTCGCGCCCGGCAGTGAAGCGTTTGCGGGCGGCGTTCATCACCGTGATCGTCGTGCCGTGGACGATGCCCTGCGGTCCGATATACATATAGGAACCCGCGGTCATCTGGCCGTACTGCGACACGCCGAGGGCGTTCATGCGCTCCCAGTCGTCGGGTTTCGAGTAGTTGGGAATCACCATGCCGTTGGTCACCACCACACGCGGAGCGTCGGGGTGCGACGGGAACAGCCCCAGCGGATGACCCGAATACATCGCCAGCGTCTGGCGGTCGGTCATCTCCGAGAGGTATTTCATCGTCAGACGGTACTGCGCCCAGTTCTGGAATACCGCGCCGTTGCCGCCGTAGGTGATCAGCTCGTGCGGATGCTGGGCTACGGCCTTGTCGAGGTTGTTCTGGATCATCAGCATGATCGCTGCGGCCTGACGGCACTTGCAGGGGTATTGGTCGATCGGCCGGGCGTACATTTCGTAATCGGGGCGCAGGCGGTACATGTAAATGCGGCCGTATTTGCGCAGCTCCTCGGCAAACTCTTTGGCCAGCACAGCGTGATGTTTGGCCGGAAAGTAGCGCAGGGCGTTTTTGATCGCCAGCACCTGTTCCTCGGGCGTCAGGATCTCCTTGCGCT
>CAKVKI010000201.1 GCA_934754975.1 uncultured Alistipes sp.
CTCCTGCCGTTCGAAAAATTCGGGCTTGCTGCGCCGGATAAATGCGATGACTTCGCTCAGCCCGTCCGAGAATTTGGCGAAATCCTCCTTATATAAAAAGATCTTATGCCGGTCGTACGAAAAACTGCCGTCGGGGTTGTTCACCTTGCGGCTTTCGGTTATCGTCAGATAATAGTCGCCGCCGCGCGTGTCCCGCACATCGAAAAAGTAAGTCCGGCGGCCGGCTTTCACGGCTTTGGTCAGAATCTGGTCTCCATATTCCTCCGCGTCGCGGCGAGGCGTTGTATGAGGTGTCATGGCGTGGTAGTTTTGGGATTGAATTAGGATTAATTTTGTATAACGAATATAAGCAAAATTATCAGAAATTCCAAAACTTCCCGTCTTAAACTTCAGGAGCCAGCAGCGGGGCGCCCTCCTGTTCCCAGTTTCTGAGAATCTCCGCCGCACGCTGATAGGCGCTGTTCTGCGCGGGATTCATCACCCGGTAGAAAGCCCCCGTATCGAACAGCCGCTGCGCCACGAGCGCCTTGAGCTGGACGCACATGAGCGGCTCCGACGCGGCGAAACCCGCCTGGTCGAACTCCACGCCGCGCTCCCCGCCCAGCGCCGTCAGGCCCGTGAGCATCTCCTCCCCGACGCTGAATCCGGCGTCGAAAGCCGCGAAATCGGGGTAGGCGCGCTCCAACCTGTTGCGCTCGCGGTCCATGTACGAGATAATGTATTCATTGACCACGCCGCGGCGGATCAGATTGGCGTAATAGGTCGAAAATCCTGCTGTATCGGCTTCGACTATGACGTCGGGCCGGATGCCGCCGCCCCCGTAGACCGTGCGGCCCGTACGCAGGGTCCGGTACTCCGGCGCCCCGGCGTCGAGCGAATCACGCACTGCATCGTCGTAGCGGCGCAGGTGGTCGAGGTAATACTCGCGGCGTTTGCCTTTTTCGTAGGGACGCTGGATCACACGGCCCGAGGGCGTGTGGTAGCGGGCCACGGTAATACGTACGGCCGAACCGTCGCCGAGTCCGATCTGACGCTGTACCAGCCCCTTGCCGAAGCTCGGACGGCCCACGACCACGCCGCGGTCCCAATCCTGCACGGCCCCCGCGACGATCTCGCTGGCCGAGGCCGAGTTCTCGTCGATCAGCACCGCCAGACGCCCGTCGGGGTCCTCGCCGTTGTGCGGATTGCGCAGCGACATCGGCGGCACGGCGCGTCCTTCTGTCGAAACGACCAGCGCCCCCCGCGGCAGGAAGAATCCGGCCATTTCGACCGCCTGCTCCAGCAGTCCGCCGCCGTTGCCCCGCAGGTCGAGGATCAGGCTGCCGGGTTTGCCCAGTTTGTCGAACGCCTCGCGGAATTCCGACATCGTCGTACGTCCGAAACGATTGACCTTGATATAGCCCACGCCGTCAGCGGCCATATAAGCCGCATCGACCGTGTTGAGCGGAATCTTGTCGCGGACGATCACGAAATGCAGCGGCTCCGGCTCCCCGTGGCGCACGACGTCTATTTCGACCTGCGTACCGGTCTTGCCGCGCAGGTGCTTGGGCACGTCGGTCTGCTTGAAGCCCACGGCGTCGAGCGTGTCGATGCGCACGATGCGGTCATTGGGCATGACGCCCACGCGCTCGGCAGGTCCGCCGACGATCGTATTGACCACGATCACCGTATCCCGCAGGACATTGAATTCGATGCCGATACCGCTGAATTCGCCGTCGAAACTCTCCTGCACGCCCTTCATATCCTCCGCGCCGATATAGGCTGAGTGGGGGTCCAGTTCTTCGAGCATGCCCGTAATGGCGCTTTCGACCAGCGGCCCCATCTCCACTTCATCGACATACAGTCCGTTGAGATAACGGTAAACCTGCATCAGTTTCTGCAACTGCTGCGCAGACCCGGCCTCCTGCGCCGCGAGGGGCAGCGCGAAAAGGGCGGCGAAGAAAAGAACGACGATACGCATATCAATAGAATTTTAACGATTCGACAATTAAAAAACCGGCCGTACTGCTCCGGATAAGCCGGTGCCGCAGCACGACCGGGAAATCACGTTTCTGGGACAGCCTAACGCCTGGACTCCAAATCCGCTGCCAGAGCGGCGAACGCCACCTGACGCTGCTCGCCCGAACGCATGTCCTTGACCGTCGCGGCCTGCGCCTCCAGCTCCTGCGAGCCGATGATGACCACGTAAGGGATGCTCCGGCGGTTGGCGTACTCCATCTGTTTCTTCATCTTGCCGCACTCGGGGTAGATTTCGGCGGCGACGCCCGCATCGCGCAGCGAGCGGAGCAGCTGCAGCGACGCAGCCTCCTCCTCGGCGCCGAGGTTGGTGAAGAACACCCGCGTCGTGAAGCTGACCTCTTCGGGGAAAAGGTTCAGCCCCGTCATCACGTCGTAAATGCGGTCCGCGCCGAACGAGATGCCCACGCCCGACATGTTGGGCATGCCGAAAATACCGGTCAGGTCGTCGTAACGGCCGCCGCCGCAGATCGAACCGATGGCGAAATCGAGCGCCTTGACTTCGAAGATCGCCCCGGTATAGTAATTCAGTCCGCGCGCCAGCGAAAGATCCAGCTCCACCGTCAGGCCGATGCCCGACCGCTGTACGTAGCCGAATACAGTCTCCATCTCCTCGATACCTTTCAGGCCCGTCTCCGAGACCGCCAATACCTCGCGCAGTTTCATGAGTTTCTGCGAATTGTCACCGCTCAGCTCAAGTATCGGTTGCAGTTTATCGACCGCCTCCTGCCCAAGTCCGCGCTCCAGCAGTTCGGCCTTCACGTTGTCCAGCCCGATCTTCTCCAGCTTGTCGATGGCGACGGTGATGTCCATCATCTTGTCGGCATGGCCGATCGCTTCGGCGATGCCGAAAAGGATCTTGCGGTTGTTCATCTTGAGCGCCACGCGGATGCCCAGCGCACGGAACACCCGCTCGACGATTTCGATCAGCTCGACCTCGCACAGCAGCGACCGGGTGCCGATAACGTCCACGTCACACTGGTAGAATTCGCGGTAACGGCCCTTCTGCGGCCGGTCGGCGCGCCATACGGGCTGCACCTGATAACGCTTGAACGGGAACGTCAGCTCGCCCTGGTGCTGTACGACGTAACGCGCGAAAGGCACCGTGAGGTCGTAACGCAGCCCCTTTTCGCAGATTTTCGACGCCTGGCGCACCTCGTCGTCCGACAATCCCGCGGCGTAGTCGCCCGAATTGAGGATTTTGAACAGGAGCTTGTCGCCCTCCTCGCCGTATTTGCCCAGCAGCGTCGAAAGGTTCTCCATCGAGGGCGTTTCGAGCGGCGCGAAGCCGTAGGTGCGGAACACCCCCTTGATCGTGTCGAAAATATACTGGCGGCGCATCATCTCCGCGGGGGAGAAGTCGCGCGTGCCTTTAGGTATGGATGGTTTTTGTTGAGCCATATTACATAAATTTTTGTTTTATTTCCAAGTATTTCTTCCACCCCATGTTATCCCGGGCATCCATGTATTTCCGCTGTTTCCCGAGCAGACGGTTCAATGCGCCCTCGTCCCGGCGGAAGAAAAGGACGACTATCTCACGAAGCGTCTCCATTTGGTCGACCTCATACATATTCACATAGCGCGGGGCGCGCACTCCCTCCTCTCCGGGATAGATATATCCGATGAAATAGCCCAATTCGTCCTTTTCGTCCACAGCGGACGAAATGAAAAAAGAACGGTCGGTTTTCAAATCCGTCACGGAGAGCGTCGGAGAGTTTTTCTTGTATCTCAAAGCTTCACGCGCTTGCTCGTGCCAGGGGAAGCGGTCTATCTCGGACAGGAACCCGTCAAGATCGCACGTCCCGGCCGGTTCTACTTTGTCCGGGTCTTCGTGCGCCCGGAGTTCGTCCCAAATAAATACATCGACCGGACGGTTGGCCTGCATACCGCAGGAGAAAAGCCCCAGCAAGAGCGATAAAAAGGTTACAACACGCATCTTTGTCAAGCCATCAGTTTTTTGTACTTCACGCGGTGGGGCGTGGTATCGTCTCCCTGCGCCTTTTTCCAGGCTTCGTACTCGGAATACGAGCCTTCGTAGAAGACCACCTTCGAGTCGCCTTCGAACGAGAGGATATGCGTGGCGATACGGTCGAGGAACCAGCGGTCGTGGGAGATCACCACGGCACAGCCGGCAAAGTTTTCGAGACCTTCCTCCAAGGCCCGGAGCGTATTGACGTCGATGTCGTTGGTCGGCTCGTCCAGAAGCAGTACGTTGCCTTCCTCCTTGAGCGCCAGCGCCAGATGGAGACGGTTTCGCTCACCGCCCGACAGCATGCCGCACTTCTTCTCCTGATCCGCGCCCGAGAAATTGAAGCGCGCCACGTATGCGCGGGCGTTCACCTGCCGGTTGCCCAGCATAATCAGGTCCGCACCGCCCGAAATCACTTCGAAAACGGTCTTTTCGGGGTCGATCGACTTGTGCTGCTGGTCCACATAGGCCAGTTTTACGGTCGGTCCCACGCGGAACGATCCGCTCGTCGGCGTCTCCAGTCCCATAATCATCCGGAAGAGGGTAGTCTTGCCCGTACCGTTGGGACCGATCACGCCCACGATGCCGGCGGGCGGCAGCGAAAATTCCAGATGCTCGTACAGCACCCGGTCGCCGAACGCCTTGGACACATCCTGCGATTCGATCACCACGTCGCCCAGACGCGGGCCGTTGGGAATATAGATTTCGAGTTTTTCGTCCTTCTGCTTAGCGTCCTCGTTCATCATCTTGTCGTAAGCCGACAGACGGGCTTTCGACTTAGCGTGACGGCCCGAAGGCGACATGCGCACCCACTCCAGCTCGCGTTCGAGGGTCTTGCGGCGCTTCGACTCCTGCTTCTCCTCCATGGCCATACGCGTGGTTTTCTGGTCGAGCCAGCCCGAGTAGTTGCCTTTCCACGGAATACCCTCGCCGCGGTCCAGTTCGAGAATCCAGCCCGCCACGTTGTCGAGGAAGTAGCGGTCGTGGGTCACGGCGATCACCGTACCCTTGTACTGTTGCAGGTGCTGTTCCAGCCAGTCGATCGACTCGG
>CAKVKI010000202.1 GCA_934754975.1 uncultured Alistipes sp.
GCGCGGCGACATGAACATCCGGAGCCGCGGCCCGGCCCGGTGTGCATCGATTGTTGAAAATTTTTTTCGGCAAAGTTTTGCACGCCCCGCAAAAATGTCCTACCTTTGTCCTCAATTACAGCGATTCCGAATACCTATGAATTGTAAACCCCACATATCGTCAGCGCAGGCATTCTGGCAGCAGGACTATTGGTCGGGTGACGTATCTCCGGTTTTCGGCAATTTTGTTTTATTAGGGTAACTGTTTCAGTTGCCCTATTTTTTTACGCTCGCACAGATGAAGACACTTTATACCAATGCCGTGATCTATACCGGCGGCCGTTTTGCGGCCGGGGAGTTCGCCGTCGAGGGGGGCCGCATCGTGCCCGCCGCAGGCGCCGCGCCCGACCGGACCGTGGACCTCGGCGGCCGGCATGTGATCCCCGGACTCGTGGACGTGCATGTCCACCTGCGCGAACCGGGATTCTCGCAGAAGGAGACCATCGCCACCGGAACGGCTGCGGCCGCACGGGGCGGATATACGACGGTCTGCCCGATGCCGAACCTGAACCCTGCGCCCGATGCGCCCGATACGCTCCGCGCGCAGACCGACATCATCCGTCGCGACGCCGTGGTGCGGGTCGTGCCTTACGGCTGTATCACGATGGGGCAGCGGGGGGCCGGCGAGCTGGTCGATTTCGCGGCCCTTGCGCCCGATGTGGTCGGCTTCTCGGACGACGGGCGCGGCGTGCAGTCCGATGAACTGATGGAGGAGGCGATGCGCCGGGCCGCAAAAGCCGGCCGGCCGATCGTAGCCCACTGCGAGGTCGACGACCTGCTGCGGGGCGGCTATATCCACGACGGCGAATACTGCCGCGCGCACGGGCACAAGGGCATCTGCTCCGAAAGCGAGTGGAAGCAGGTGGAGCGCGACATTGCGCTGGCAGAAAAGACCGGCTGTCAGTATCACGTCTGCCATGTCTCGACCAAAGAGAGCGTAGAACTGGTGCGGCAGGCGAAGGCCCGCGGCGTGCGCGTGAGCTGCGAAACGGCGCCGCATTATCTGCTGCTCTGCGACGAAGATTTGCAGGAGGACGGCCGTTTCAAGATGAATCCGCCGCTGCGCAGCCGCGAAGACCGCGCCGCGCTGATCGCGGGCGTCGCAGACGGTACGATCGAGGTGATCGCCACCGACCATGCGCCCCATACCGCCGAAGAGAAGTCGCGCGGACTGGCCGGAAGCGCCATGGGAATCGTCGGCTTGGAGTGCGCTTTCCCGCTGTTATATAAATATATGGTGTTGCCGGGAACGTTTACGCTCGAAAAACTGGTCGCCCTGATGTCCGACAATCCCCGCCGGATATTCGGTCTGGGCGGCGGCCTGAGCGTCGGCGGTGACGCCGACTTCACGGTACTCGACCTGGGGGCGCAGTACGAAATAGATCCGGCGGCGTTCCTTTCGAAAGGACGCGCCACGCCTTTCGCCGGCTGGCCGGTGCAGGGCCGCGCCGTGCTGACGGTTGTCGGGGGCAGGGAAGCATATGTGGATGAAACGATGAAAACCAATAAATAAGGATGAAACCATTTACGAAGAAAATTGTCCTGGAGAACGGCCGTGAGTTTTACGGTTACGGCTTCGGCGCCGACCGCGAGGTCATTAACGAGATCGTCTTCAACACCTCGATGGTGGGGTATCAGGAGATTATGTCCGATCCCTCCTACACGGACCAGATGGTCGTGATGACCTATCCGCTGATCGGTAATTACGGTATGGCCGATGAGGATTACGAAACGAAGAATCCGACCATCGGCGGCATGATCGTGCGCGAGTACAACGACTCGCCGAGCAACTTCCGCTATACGAAGACCCTGAACGAGGTCTTCGAGGAGCATGACATTCCCGCAATCTGGGGTGTGGATACCCGCACCCTGACGCGCATCATCCGTAACGAAGGCTCTCAGAAGGTGATTATCACCGATGTCGATACGCCGCTCGAAGAGGCGCTCCGCAAACTGCGCGAGTACGCCCTTCCCCACGACATGGTTTCACGCGTCAGCTGCAAGAAACGCTGGATGTCGCGTGTCCCCAACCACAAATACGACGTGGTGGCGGTCGACTGCGGCATCAAGTACAATATCATCCGCCAGCTGAACCGCGCGGACTGCAATGTGACGGTCGTGCCGTTCGACTCGACGCTGGAGGAGATCATGGCTTTCCGGCCCGACGGCGTCGTGCTGTCGAACGGTCCCGGCAATCCGCAGGACGTAACGCCCGTGATCGAACTGGTCAGGCAGCTTCGCGGCAAACTGCCGATCTTCGGTATCTGCATGGGTCATCAGCTCATTTCGCTGGCTTACGGCGCCAAGACCGTGAAGATGAAGTTCGGCCACCGCGGCGGCAACCATCCCGTGAAGAATCTGGCCACGGGCAAGATCGAGATCACGAGCCAGAACCACAGTTATGCCGTGGATATCGACTCGCTGGCCGGTACGGGGCTGGAGTTGACGCACGTAAACCTGCTCGACGGCACGGCCGAAGGCGTGGAGTGCGCCGAGGATGGTGTTTTCTCGATGCAGTATCATCCCGAGAGCGCGTCGGGTCCGCAGGACAGCAGCTATTTGTTCAGAAAGTTTACCAAAATAATGGAGGAGCGTAAAAATGCCTAAGAGAAGAGATATAAAGAAGGTAATGGTTATCGGTTCCGGCCCGATCGTCATCGGACAGGCCGCCGAATTCGACTATGCGGGTACGCAGGCTTGCCTTGCACTCAAGGAAGAAGGGTACGAGGTGATTCTGGCCAACTCGAATCCCGCGACGATCATGACCGACACGCATATTGCGGACAAAGTATATATGGAGCCGCTGACGCTCGAATACGTCGCCAAGATCATCCGCTTCGAACGCCCCGACGCCATTGTACCGGGCCTGGGCGGACAGACGGGCCTGAATCTGGCGGTACAGCTCGCCAAAAAGGGTATCCTCAAAGAGTGCCAGGTCGAGATTCTGGGTACTTCGTTCGAGTCGATCGAACGTGCCGAGGACCGCGAACTTTTCAAGGAGCTGTGCGAATCGCTGGGCGAACCGGTGATCGAGTCGAAGATCGCCATGTCGGTCGAAGAGGCCGTCGAGGTCGCCGCTGAGATCGGCTATCCCGTCGTGCTGCGTCCCGCCTATACGCTGGGCGGTACGGGCGGCGGTTTCGCCGACAACGAGGAGCAGCTGCGCGAGATGATGCGCCACGCCCTGTTCCTTTCGCCCGTACATCAGGTACTCGTCGAGAAGAGCATCAAGGGCTACAAGGAGATCGAGTTCGAGGTGATGCGCGACCACAACGACACGGCCATCAGCATCTGCTGCATGGAGAACATCGACCCGGTGGGTGTCCATACGGGCGACTCGATCGTCGTGGCGCCGTGCCAGACGCTCACCAACAAGGAGTTCCAGATGCTGCGCGACAGCGCCCTGAAGATCATCCGCGAACTGAAAATCGAAGGCGGCTGCAACGTGCAGTTCGCACTCGACCCCCTGTCGTTCAAATATTACCTGATCGAGGTGAATCCCCGCGTGTCGCGCTCCTCGGCCCTCGCATCGAAGGCCAGCGGTTATCCGATCGCGCGTGTAACGGCCAAGGTCGCCGTGGGACTTACCCTCGACGAGATCATGCTGGCCAATACGCCCGCCAGCTTCGAGCCGACGCTCGATTATATCGTGACCAAAGTCGCCCGCTTCCCGTTCGACAAGTTCAGCGACGCGTCGAACAAACTCGGCACGCAGATGAAAGCCACGGGCGAGGTGATGTCGATCGGCCGCACGATGGAAGAGAGCCTTCTGAAGGCGATGCGTTCGCTCGAAACCGGCGTCTGTCACATTTACCACAAGAAATTCGACGGCTGGTCGGACGACCGGCTGCTGGAATATATCGCCGACGCTACGGACGACCGCCTGTATGCCATCGCACAGCTGATCCGCAACGGCGTCGATCTGGTGCTGATCTACAACAATACGAAGATCGACATGTTCTTCCTCGAAAAGTTCAAGAATATCGTCGAATTCGAACGTGTCGTCAAGGCCGCTCCGATGGATATCGAGGTGCTGCGCGAGGCCAAGCGCATGGGCTTCAGCGATAAGTTTATCGGCCAGCTGTGGGGCGTCTCGCAGCACGATATGTACCTGCTGCGCGAGAAGAACGACATCTTCCCGGTTTACAAGATGATCGATACCTGCGCCAGCGAGTTCAGCTCCTACGTGCCTTACTTCTACTCGACTTACGAGGATGAGAACGAGTCGGTCGTGAGCGGCAAGGAGAAGATCGTGGTACTCGGCTCCGGTCCGATCCGCATCGGTCAGGGCGTGGAGTTCGACTATTCGACCGTACACGCCATCTGGTCGATCCGCGAGGCGGGTTACGAAGCCATCATCATCAACAACAACCCCGAAACCGTCTCGACCGACTATACCACCAGCGACAAACTCTATTTCGAGCCGCTGATGGTCGAGGACGTGATGAACGTCATCCACCTCGAAAAACCGAAGGCGATCGTCGTGTCGCTCGGCGGACAGACCGCCATCAACCTCGCCGAGCCGCTCTCCCGGCTGGGCGTACCCATCATCGGCACCGACTGCGAAGCCATCCGCAACGCCGAAGACCGCGGCTGCTTCGAGAAGATCATGGAGGAGTTGCGCATCCCGCAGCCCGAGGCCGAAGCCGTCACCGACATCGAGTCGGGCGTGAAAGCCGCCGCCCGCATCGGCTATCCGGTGCTGGTGCGTCCGAGCTACGTGCTGGGCGGCCGCGCCATGCAGATCGTTTCGAACGAGGAGCGCCTGCGCCACTACCTGCAGACGGCCGTCGAGGTCAATGACGATTCGCCGGTGCTGGTAGACCGCTACATCATGGGTAAGGAACTGGAAGTAGACGCCATCTGCGACGGCAAGGACGTCTTTATCCCCGGCATTATGGAGCATGTGGAGCGTACGGGTATCCACTCGGGCGACTCGATCAGCGTCTATCCGACCTTCAGCGTGAGCCAGAAAGCCAAGGACAAGATCA
>CAKVKI010000203.1 GCA_934754975.1 uncultured Alistipes sp.
ACGTAGCTGTTGCCGTTGAAGTTGAACGTCAGGCCCAGGTTCAGGTACGTATAGTTCCGGACCATCTGTTCGACGTATTCGAGGTTGTAGGCGTACTGGCCGAAGACCTCTTCATCGACGCGGAACGAAATGAACGTGCCGTTCTTCTCCCTCACGCCGCTCTCCCACTTGTCGCTCTGTTCGAGTCCCTGCGCGAAGCTCACCGTGCGGGCTTCGCCGTCGCGGACCGAGCGGGCCGTAAATTCGCTCGAAAGCATATTGACGGCCTTGACGCCGACGCCGTTCAGTCCGACGGTCTTCTTGAAGGCCGAGCCGCCGTACTTGCCGCCGGTGTTCATCTCGCAGACAGCCGCCGCAAGCGATTTCAGCGGGATGCCGCGGCCGTAGTCGCGCACGGAAACCACGCCGTCGGCGATCGTAATGTCGATCTGGTGGCCGGCGCCCATGATGAACTCGTCCACCGAGTTGTCGACGACCTCCTTGATGAGGACGTAAATACCGTCGTCGGCCTGCGTGCCGTCGCCCAGTTTGCCGATATACATACCGGGCCGCAGGCGGATATGCTCCCGCGGCGAAAGGGTGACGATGGCGTCGTCGCCGTAATTGTCGTTCGGATTCGTATTGAGTAAATCTGCCATAATCTATTTTTTGTTTCGTATCTCGGCGAGGGCCGCGCTCATGGCGTCATGCACCTCCTGCATCAGTTCGTGCGTCTCGGCCGAAGCGACCCGCTCGGCGGAAACGGGGGGCAGCACCCGGATCGTGATCCGGTTGCCCCAGTTGAACATCGCGTTCTTTTTGATAAGCGTCTTGGTGCCGTCGAGTACTACGGGCAGTATCTCCACGCCCGCCTCCTTGGCCAGCGTGAAAGCGCCTGCCTTAAAGCGGTGTATCTCGCCGTCCTTGGAGCGCGTGCCCTCGGGGAATACGGCCACCGAAGCGCCGCGCGAAATCCACAGTTTGCCGTCGCGGACCATCTGTTCCAGCGCCGCGGACGCACGTCCGCGGTTGATGCAGATGTCGCCGTGCAGGAGGAGGTACTGTCCGAAGAAGGGGGTCTTGAATACCTCGCGTTTGGAGACCCAGCGGAAATTGAGCGGAATGTAGTAAAGCGTCGGGATGTCGATCACCGTATTGTGGTTCAGCACGATGACGTAACTCTTCTTCCGGTCCACGTACTCCCGGCCGATTACCCGCTGCCGCCAGCGTGGTGGAATGGCGAAGAAGGTGCGGACCAGAATGCGCGACAGTTCGTGTACCACGCGGCGGCCCTTGTCGAAAGGATAGCATACGACCAGAGCAAGCGCCGACAGCACCATGAAAAGGGTGCAGAGGAACACCAGAAAGATATAGAAAACAACGCTTATCATAAAATCGGCATTTTACACCCATTGTCCTGTCCCGCATAGCCGTCCGGATGCCGTATCAGGCGCGAAACGGCATAGCGGAGCGTTCGGAGTAGCGTCAGGGGACAATGAGCCATAATAATTCAATCTGCAAATTTAGGAATTATTCGCTGGAATCCTAGGCCGGGGCGCGACGATTTTTCAACAAAATATTCACTATATTATAAGCCGGAGGGATTTTTTGCGGTCCGCCGAAAAAAATAACACGAAAAATTTGACTCGTCCCCCGGGGCAGGATATATCTTTGCGGCATGAACGACTGCGCAGAGTTTATGAAGACAACGAAAATCAAATTCAAAATCGGAGAATTTTCCAAACTCAACCAAGTATCCGTCAAGACATTGCGGCATTACGAAGAGATCGGACTGCTCGTTCCGAGCCAGGTGGACAAGTGGACCGGATACCGCTACTACGACGTGTGCCAGCTGGGGAGGATGAATACGATCCGTTACCTCAAGGGGCTGGGATTCTCGCTCGAAGAGATCAGGGAGCTGTTCGACGAAGGGCGGACGCGCCCGTCGCCGGAGCTTATCGCGGCGAAAACCGCGGAGTGCCGGGAGGCGCTGCTCCGGCTGGAGCGGCGCATGGCGGAACTGGAGCGGCTGGGAAAAGAACTCGCACAACCGAAGAAAATGGAAAAAGCATTTATCAAAGAGCTGCCGGCGGTCATCGTCGCCAGCCACCGCCGGGTCATCAGGGGCTACGACGAACTGTTCGACCTCTGCCCCAACGTCATAGGGCCGGAGATGGCGCGGCTGGGCTGCGAATGTCCCGAACCGGGCTACTGCTTCACGGTCGACCACACCTGCGAATTCAGGGAACGGGACATCGACATCGAATACTGCGAAGCCGTGACCGAGCGGAAAAAGGACTCGGAGCTGGTTAAATTCAAGGAGCTGGAGGCCGTGCCGACGGCCGTGTGCATGTACCACCGGGGAAATTACGGCACCCTGCCGCAGACCTTCGCCGAACTCTACGAATATGTCGAAAAAGAGGGATACAAGCTCGCGGGAAGCCCCCGTTTCTGCTACATCGACGGCATCTGGAACAAAGAGAGCGAAGAAGAGTGGCTGACCGAAATTCAGATTCCGGCAGTCCGGTAACCGCACCGCCATATCCGTTCAGACCTCCGCCCCCTGCCGGTGCGGAGGTCATTATTTATAATATATGTATCAAAATTTCTGCAAAAATACAGTACTATGTATTGCAAAGTATAAATATTTTTACATATCTTTGCATCATCAACTAAAATGCAATACAGATTACAATTAAACGCAGAATATTATGAAAAGACTTCTCCTTCTTATCCTGTTGCCCGCAATGGCGGCGGCGAACGCATTTGCGGCCCGCATGTATCCGGCCGGAGGCCGTGTCGTGGACGAACAGGGACAGGCTGTGGAGTATGCGACGGTAGTGCTGCTCAAAGGCGGCGAACAGGTGGCCGGCATGGCCACCGACAATGCCGGCCGCTTCGAACTGAAGGTTCCGACGGGCGAATATACCCTCTCGATCCAGTACCTGGGTTTCGATCCCGTCATGCAGCAGGTGCGCGTCGAAGCGGACAACGACCTGGGCGATATCGTGCTGAAAAGTTCTCCGACCCAGATCGAGGGCGTGGTGGTCAAGGCGCAGCTGATTCGCCGCGAGGCCGACCGCTTTGTCGTCGATGTGGCCAACGCGCCGGCGGCGATCGGCAAGGACGGCATCGAACTGCTGGAACGCGCTCCGGGCGTATGGGTGGACGACGAGAAAATTTCGATCAACGGCAAAAGCGGTTCGAAGGTGTACGTCAACGACCGCGAACTGCGCATGGAACCGGCGCAGCTGCTGACCTACCTGCGTTCGCTGCGCGCCGACGACATCCAGAAAATCGAAGTCATCCCCACGACCAGCGCGGACTACGATGCGGATTCGTCGGGCGGCATTATCCGGATAACGCTCAAAAAACAGCGCGAAAACGGCATGGAGGGGTCGCTGTCGGTCGATTCGCGGCTGGGCCGGTGGGTGCGTTCGATCAATCCCCGGGCACGCGTCAATTACCATTCGGGGCGGCTGGACCTCTACGGACTGGCATGGTTCAACCGCGAAAACGGTGAGTTCGAATCGGACGAAAATACCCGCTACACCTCGGGCAGCAACAGTCTCAGGGCGCACTCCGAAAAGCTCGAACGCGACCGGAATTTCGGCCTGAGTTTCGGCTCGGTGTACGAGATCAATCCCCGTCACAGCGTCGGCGCGGAATTCGAATACTGGCGCAACCGCGAAAAAGGCCCCAACGACTCCTATACCGATTTCACGGCCGAAGAGGGGGTGACCCGCACCGACAGCCGCTATGACAATTTCACGGCGCGCAACAACTACTCGCTGACGTTCAACTACATCTGGAAGATCGACTCGCTGGGTTCGACGCTCAAGGTGCTGGCCGACTACAACCGCCGCACCACGGACGCCGAGAACGACAACTTCAGCCGCACAGCCGCCCCGGCCCCCGTGCCCGCCGCAGATTCGACCTACCGCGACAATTCGGTCTCGATCTACAACGTGACCACCGCTACGCTGGCCTTCGACAAGAAATTCTCGCCCCGCTGGTCGCTGCGCGCCGGAGCCAAATACACCTACAACGACATGCACAACGACGCGCTGTACGAATACCTGAAAAACGACGCATGGGCGCGCAACGACAACCAGAGTTTCACGATCAACTATACGGAGAACATCGCCGCGGCGTACGGCATCGCATCGGCCAATCTCGGACGCTGGAGCCTGGTGGCGGGACTGCGCGGCGAATACACCCGCACCAAGGGCAAGGGACACGATATTTCGCAGAATTACTTCAGCCTTTTCCCCAACGCCAACATCTCCTATGCACTCACCGGGGACGGCGCCTATTCGCTGATCGCGCAGTACGCCCGCACGATCGAGCGGCCGCGGTTCTGGTCCCTCAACCCGCAGCGGTTCCAGATTTCGGACTACACCTATCAGACGGGAAATCCGGAACTCGACCCGGCCTACAAGCACGACGTAAGCCTGACGCTGGTACTGAAACACAAATACACGCTCACGGGCGGCATCACCGTCCAGACCGACGAAATACAGGAGACGATACGTCCCGACGCCGACGATCCAGACCGGCTGTGCCTGACGTGGATCAATTACGATACGATGAAGAACTATTACGTCTCGGCCAACGCGCCCTTCCAGTTCGCCAAATGGTGGACTATGACCCTCAACGCCACCTACATCCGCCAGGGCCAGCGCATCGACCAGCACACGCCCGAAAAGCACTATAATTTATATTTCGCGAACGCTTCGACCACCTTCACGCTCCCCGCGCAGTTCTACATCGACCTGTCGTACCGCTTCCAGAGCCGCATGGACTTCGGCAACTGCTGGGTGGAGCCGATGCACTTCCTCAATGCGGGGATCAAAAAGCGGTTCGGCGACAAGTTCACCGCCGCATTCTCGGTGCGCAACCTGATCGACCGTCCGCAGCACGTCGGCGCACGTGGCGAAGGGTTCGTCCGCAGGGTGGATGTGTCCCAGCAATGGAACTGCCGCGAATTCCGCATTTCGCTGAGCTATAACTTCAAGTCGGGCAAGGCATTCAAGCGCAGGGCCGTCGAG
>CAKVKI010000204.1 GCA_934754975.1 uncultured Alistipes sp.
CTTCTTCCCGGCGTTGCGAATGGGTGCCGGCGGCACCGAGGGACATCGGGGACTGAGTACCCTGAGCCGGGAAAACTGGCAGCAGGTGAGTGCCCTTATCCGAAAGGCGGATATGAACGATGAGGACAAACGGTTCCTGCCGGAGGTGATCGACCGGGAGGGCGATCCGGCGCTGCGGATGAAGTGCCTGCGGGAGGTTACTCCCGGAACAGTTTATGACAGTTTGCAGAGGTATCTGGTCCAGGGACTGTTGAATGCTTCCAGTGCCCTGGCGGTCGAGAATTGGACGGTGCTGCGCGAACGCATCGCCGCCGATACGGTCATGCCTCTCCGGCGGGAGGTACTCCGCCTGATCGACAGCATCCCTGTCGCGCAGGGCCGCGAAGCGGCGCTGCTCTCGCTCGACGGCGGGACCCCGTACCGCTATATTTTCGAGCATCACCTGCCGGAACTGCTCTCCGGTGGGCAGCCCCTGCCGCCGCGCGAGGGTTCCGGGACGTTAGGGACTGAGAACTGGCATCTGCTGCGTTCGATGGCCGCCGCCTCGGAGATGCCCCTGCGCGACAGCGTGCTGCTGATCATCGACTCCGTGCCTGATCCGGCGGAACGCATGGAGCGTCTTCGCAGCCTCGACGACGGATATTCTTTCGCCTATATCAACGAAGTCTTTTTTCCGGAGCTTCTCTACGGCATTTCGGACCTCTCTCAGGAGAACTGGGAATTGCTGACGGCCTCCGTCGAAAGTTCCGATATGCCTTACCGGGACGATATCCTGACGATTATCCGCACGACGGCTCCCGGTCCGGAGCGCGAAGCGGCGATCCGGGCGCTGGACGACGGCGAGAGCTGGCGTCAGTTGGGCGACCGGCTGCTTCCGGAACTGCTGCAACGTACCGAGACGGTGCAGTCCTCGGGCTCGGGAATGACCTTCTATTATGAACTCAGTCCTGCGGCCAAGGCGCGTGCCGCGGCGATGACCTTCCGTAAGCCTCCGGTCCGTCCGGCGGGAGAACCCCGGCAGCCGGAGCCTGCCGCAGAATCCGGCGGCTACCGGGCATCCTGGCGTCCCCTGCTGGCCCTCAAGACCGACCTGCTGCCCTGGGCGGGCGTCGCTCCCGGATTCGAACGGGGAGCGTTCATGCCCAACCTCGCCCTCGAAGTCTATTTCGCCCGCCGCTGGTCGGTCGATGCGAACGCCCTGCATGCGAACCGGGACTATTCCGGGGGCGGCAAGCTCTGGGCCGTGACCTCCTTGGGTGTCGAACCGCGCTTCTGGATACGGAACGACGGTACGTTCCGGGGTCTCTACGTGGGGGCCTACGGGCAGTTCGGACAGTTCGACAACCAGCAGAACAAGACCGCCGGCACGGACAACCGCACGGGTACGTTCTGGAGTGCGGGTCTCAGCGCGGGGTGGTTGCAGCCTCTTTCGCGGCACTGGGCCGTGGAGGTCGGCGTCAGGGGCGGTTACCGGAACGCTTCATTCGACTGGTACGACATCGAGCGCGACGGCGCGGGCGCTGTCCATTCCTATTTCAACCGCAGCGACACGCAGGGTAAATTCGTGCCGGGGGTCCGGGTGAATGTCATGTATCGTTTCGGCAAACCGGGAAAATAAGGAGATGAGAACCATGAAACAGAATACGATACAGAACGTCCGCCCGCTTTTCGGGCTCCTGATGACCGTCGGGTTGCTGTTGCTGGGCGTGCTGACGTCCGCCGTGATGCTCACGGGATGTGTGAAGCGCGAGCTGGAGATTCGTCCGGCCGCTCCGGAAGAGGGCACGGTGGAGGTCGGCGTGGTGTGGCCCGAAGGGGCAGATTGCAGCGCCGCACGGCTGCTGATTTACGACGAGGCGGGGATGCTGAACTGCTCGGAGGAGTTTTCCGCCGGTGAAAACCGCTTTGTCTGTACGCTCGCCGCCGGCAATTACCGGCTGATTCTGCACAACGGCGATGCGCAGAACGTGGGCTATGCCGCTACGGAGAGCCACGGCACGGCCGAAGTCTATGCACTGAACGCTTCGGGGCAGAAGCCCTCCTCGCAGGACGAAGCGCTGGCGGAGCCTCACAAGGTTTACGGCATCGGGCGTCACGACCAGGGCGAGCATTTTACCGTTACGGCCGGGGAGACGCTGCCGCTGACCGTCACTCCGGTGCGGCTTACCCGCGAAGTGCATTTCGATTTCGCCGTCACGGGGCTCGACGACGTGAAGTCGGTCGTCGGGACGCTGAGCGGGGTGGCTCCCTCGGTGCTGCTCTGCACGCGCGAATGCCGTCAGGTGGCTTTCGGACTGCCTTTCGAAGGGGTGCCCCATGCGTCGCAGCATGTGTCGGCACGGGTGAAGGCGGGTGTGGAGCCGGCGTATTTCCGCGCGACGCTGGAGTTGTTCGACCTGCTGACCCGTAAAGGCAGCCCTGCGGGGACCAACGGTGTGGAGGCGGTCGTTACGGCCGGCGACGGCAGGTCGTATCCCGTGCAGGTCGATATTACGGAAGCCTTGCAGCAGCTCATCGGCAGCGGCGGGGATGTGTTTCCTGTCGAGATTCCGCTGGAGATCGCCCTGGAGATCAATCCCGTCACGGCGGAGGTTCGCGTGACGGTCACACCTTGGGACGGCGGCGGCACGGGCGGCGGCGATTTCGAATAATATGGACCGACGATGAAAAGAGATATGATACGATACACGATTCTTGCGATGACGCTGGCGCTCGGCGCGGCGTCGGCCGGCTGCGGGGATTCGGAGCCTGCACAGCGGCCCCGGGGCCCGGTCATTGAGCTGGGTGCCGGCATGGCGGCCCCGGAATCCGGGCATTATGCCGCTGCGAAAGGCATCGGCGGCCCGATCCGCACCCGCGGGACGGTGGACGACGGCGATCTGTTCACGGCCGCCGCCGCGGGCTGGGAAACCCCGGGCACGCCCGATTACGCTGCGCCCTGCACGTGGCTTTCGACCTTCACGGCCGCGGCCGCGGCAACGGCACAATCCGTAACCCTGACCCCGATACGCTATTACAGCGGTTATCCCGGCGTGACGACTTGGATGAAAGCGTGGCATCCTGCCGGGACGCTCGGTCCGGACGGCCGGGTGTCGTTCGGCGGCCCGGCCGACGGGCAGACCGACGTGATGCTGGCCGGGGCGGTCTCGGGCAGCAGCGAAATACGCCCCGAAGACCTCGTTTTCAACCATTGCCTGACGCAGGTCCGCTTCCGCATCGCCTCCGCGACGACCCCGGCAACTCCGGTCACGCTGACCTCGATCACCGTCAAGGGGGCGCAGCTCCCGACGGGTCTGGACCTCACGGCCGACGGCCCGACCTATGCCGCCGCCGCGGACCTTCCCGTGCCGGAGATTGCGGCGGGAGCCTTTGCCTTCGCCGTTACCCCGCAGGGGGTGGGCGCTCCGCTGTTGGTAAAACCCTTCGGGCGGAATTTCCTGACGGTGGACATCGTCACCTCGCTGGGGCTCCACGCCGATGTCCGGGCCACGATCGACTCCGATGCGCAGTTCGTCCCCGGCAAAGCCTACACCATCACGCTGACCTACACGGGCGACGGAGCCAAACCGCTGGGGGCCTCGGTCAGCGTCGCCCCGTGGCAGGATGTCGAGGGCGGAGGTTCCGACATCCCGATCTGAAACATAAATCCCGAAGAGCCTATGACAAGACCCTGACCGTCACTCCGCCCGGCTTAGGCGCCGGGCATGACCCGAACTGAAATACAGAAAGATTTATCCACCAAATTTAAATTTAACAAGCAAATGAAAAAAATCATTGCCATTGCAGTGGCGGTTGCCGCAGTAACTGCCTGCAACAAAAGTGAACCGGCTCCCGGCGTCGAGGGGCAAAAGCAGCAGTTGAACATCCTGACTTCGGTGTCGACCTCCCGTGCCGTGGTCGCCGGAACTACGATGCCGCAGGGCTCGGCGATCGGTGTTCACGTTACGCAGGGCACCGGCCCGGCAACGGCCTATGAAGGTCAGAATTACGTGGCCGGAGGGGCGAACCTCGAAAATGGCCAGAACGTGCGTTTCGACAACACCTCAAATGCAAGCGAATGGGTTTCGGAAGAAGTCGGCGGTACCGCCAAGTACCTGATGATCGGCGCCGAAGAAGGTACCGTGTACGGTTACTATCCCTATGCCGCCACGGTTACGGGCGTAGGCGCTGACGCCACGATTCCCGCGGCGGTCCTCGCTTCGGGCAATATCGACCTGACCTCCGCTACTGCCGCATCGAAGAACTACGATGCCACCGAGACGGACTACCTCTACTACAAGCCTGCCGCTGCCCGTGCTACGGTCAAATCGACCGCTTCGACCACGGCTCCGCTGACGATGGCGCATGCCATGGCCAGCGTGTCGTTCCGCATGTATGTTTCGAAGGATGCGCCGGTTGTCAACGACGGCGACGCCAATTACTACCTGATGGGCTACACGATCAAGAACAAACAGAGCAAGACGCTTTTCTGCGCCGACAACACCAATGTCACGATGAAAATCGCCGACGGTACGCTCACCATTCCCAATACGGGCGGCGAGATCACCCGCACGCTCAATAGCAGCAATGGTTACGCCCTGACCCGCGTCGCCGCAGCCAATGCTGACGACTCCGAGAAAGACAATATGGTCTGGTTCGGCAACCTGACGTTCCCGATCGCCGCAATCACACACTCGACGGTCAACGGCGTGGCGGTTTCGGACGACATCGAGATCGTTTTCTCGATCAAGAAGGGTTTGAACGGCAGCGCCGCAAACTACGTGGTGCCCCTGGTGGTCAAGACCGGCAATAGCGACGCGAACCTGGATTCGGACAAGTGGCTGGCCGGTAAGAACTACCAGTACACGATCAAGGTCAACGCCTTCCTCGCGCTGGGCATCGAGCAGGTAACCGTTACCGACTGGGTTGATGTGGTCGGCGGCGACATCACCATCGAGTAGCGCACGCAACGGGCCGCCCCGCCCGAAAACCGGGGCGCGGAACACGCACGGCCGGAC
>CAKVKI010000205.1 GCA_934754975.1 uncultured Alistipes sp.
TCGTGACGAAGATCGTAGGCCAGAAGGCTTACATCCTCTGCCTGGCGTGCGAAACCGACTTCGTGGCTCAGAATGCAGAATATACCGCTTCGGCCGAGGCGATGCTGGAGGTTGCCGTGAACAGCGACGCTGCAGACCGCGACGCCCTGATGGCTGCCAAGAACGCCGAAGGCCACACCGTCGAGGAGATGGTGACCGAGAAGTCGGGGCAGACGGGTGAGAAGATCGAGCTGGCATACTACGCCCGTATCGAGGCTCCTTACTGCGCCGCTTACGTACACTTCAACAAGAAGCTCGGTACGATTCTGGGTTTCAACAAAGAGGTTCCGGCCGAGGTTGCCCACACCGTCGCCATGCAGGCTACGGCTATGGCTCCCGTGTCGATCTCGGAGGCCGACTGCCCCGCAGAGGTTGTGGAGCATGAGCGCAAAATCGCTGTCGAAGCGATGAAGCAGGACCCCAAGAACGCCAACAAACCCGAAGCTATCCTTGAGAAGATCGCCGAAGGCAAGATGCGCAAGTTCTTCGAGGAGAACACGCTGCTGGCTCAGCCGGTAGTAGGCGAGAAGGAGTCGATCGCCGACTTCATCCACAAAGCGGACAAAGACGCGACGGTTATCGCTTACAAGCGTTTCGCACTGGGCGAATAACCCGAGCCGAAAGGACGGCAGTCGAATGTACAGCCGTTCGTTCCATAGATTGAAAAAGACCGGAACTATTACAAGTTCCGGTCTTTTCGTATGTTTGTGACAAGCTTCACAGATGCAGGTATGGGCTTTATATGCGTTCTTTATATACCCCCCCCCTTCTTCGGGAAGCATATCTGTCAGCATAGTCGGCGGGCGGCGGGCCGAATGTCGATTGGCGAGTGGGAAAGAGCCGAAGATTGGTTGCTGGATGGGAAATAACTGAAGGCCGGGTGCTGGATAGGAGGAGCCTAAGGCCGAGTGTCGGGCGGGAGAGAACCGAAAATTGGTTGCTGGATGGGAAGGAGCTGACCGCCGGCTGTATCCTAATTCGGAGAGCGGCTTTCGATTTTGGGGAGGAGGTGCCCCCGCTGTTTTTGCCCCTCTTCCTGTCGCTGCGGATATTCCGGGCTTACCTGATTCCCAGCCGCCAGAGTACCCGCAGGATGAAACGCCTGACGCCGGCGGGCGTTGCCAGCCAGCAGCGGGACTGCCGCCGCCAGCGGCGGGAGGCGGTGCGGACGATACGGCCGGAAGGCCGGATGACGCTCGTCATGACGGCCGCGATGTCTGTTGCCGCGCAATGTTCGGTCATCCGGTAGTTGCCGTCGCCAGCGAGGGTGAAACGAAGCCGGGGCGGGGCAGGGGATGTCGCTCCGGGATTTTCTCGGGTCGCCGGGATGGAAGTTGTTTGTGTGGAATTTTCCCGGTGCGCAGAGCCCGGGTCGGAAGTACTCCCGGCGTCGGATGCCGTTGTCGTTGTGTGTGCGGGCTGTGCGGGGACCTTCCGGCTCTCCGTTTCGATGCGGAGGATGCGATGGAGGATATGGCGTCCTTCGCAGCGGAACAGCACCACGTCGCCCGGCTGCAGGGCGTGACTTCCGGACGGAGGGCGATTGTTGCCGGCGCATTGGGGCGTTCCTTTTCCGTATTCGGTGCCCGGTTTCTGCCTGCTCTCCTTCTGGACGGCTGTTTCCGGGGAGGGGGTTCCGGTGTATTTTGCAATCGGGGTCAGAACTGCGATGTCGCGTTCGCTGCGAAGCAGGGGCCGCATGCTGTGTCCTTTCATGCGGATCTGGACTTCGTGTCCTTCGGCGAGCATCGCTTCGACCTGCTCGAAAAACAGACGGTTCGAAAGCTGCATTACGGGCGGGAATTTGCGGATTCGTCGCCGAAAATCGTGCGGCAGGCCAGTTCGGCGGCCGCCGCGTCGGGCAGACATTCCAGGTGGTAGACCGGGACCTGCTCCACGGCGGCCGAAATGAGCGCGCATACGGCGTCTTCCAGCGTTTCGTCGTGGGCGAACGACGGCGGGCACGAGGGCAGCAGCGCGCCGATGGCCTCGATCGCCCGCAGGCGGCGGATCCGGTTATGCGGAGCCTGCGACAGCCGCACGACGGCGCGGATCGGGCAACTCAGGTTGCGGTAGCAGGGCGTCTTTCCGCTCCACGGCGCGCCGAAAGCCAGTACGCGGGGCCGTGCGGAGGATTCGCCGGCAGGGGCCGTTGCAGGGCAGGCTGTGTCTGCGGCTTCCTCCATGATGCGGACGATCGGACTGTCGTCGTTGAGCAGTGTCGCGCCCGGGATGTGTTCGCGCCACAGGCGGGTGTGGGTGCTTTTGCCGGTGCCCGATTCGCCGAGGAACAGCACGGCCTGGCCCTCCCGACAGATAACCGACGAATGAATGGCTACCGCCTGCCGCGCCACGGCGGCGATGTTGAACATCGACCACAGTCCGAAGCGGAACAGCGCCGGGTTATGCCGCGGGGTGACGTCGGTCGTGACGAGCGGAGCGTCGAACGCTTTGCGGAAACGGGCGGCGGCGCTGCCGTCACGGGGTGTCATGGTGAGCAGGTAGCCCTCCGCGTCGCGTCCGAAGCGGCAGTCGGCGTCGGCATCGGCGAAGTCGAATTCGTCGAGTTCGCGGTAGTCGTCCGCTTCACGGATTTTGCCGCGTATTTCGACGCTCAGGTCGGCCGGGCCTTCGTTCCCGGCGGCGAAGGGCGCCAGCGCCATGCCGAACGATCCTGCGGTAAACTGCTGCGGGACGGCGATGCGTATGCCTGCTATGATATATTCCATATTATTCTCCTATTGTGATGATTCGGGTGCAGTATTCGAGCGAGCTTTCGCGGTGGGCGATAACCACCAGCGTCAGGCCCTTGTCGCGTGCCGCCAGTTCGGCGATCGAACGGTTGATCTCCTCCTCGGTGCGGCTGTCGAGCGCCGAGGTCGCCTCGTCGAAGAAGAGTACGTCGGCCCGGCGGTAGAGTGCGCGGGCGATGCCGATGCGCTGGCGCTGCCCGCCCGAGAGTCGGCAGCCGCACTCGCCGACATGGGTGTCCATGCCTTTGTCCAATCCCGCAACGAACTCTCCGAGCCGGGCGGCTTCCAGCGCCCTGGTCACGCGGTTGCGGTCGATTTCGCCCTCGGGGACGCCCAGCGCGACATTGGCTGCGAAGCTTCCGTCGGCGATGAAAAGGCTTTGTGAGACGTAGCCGATGCGGTTTTGCCACGCGCGGCGGTTGGCAGCGGTGAGCGGTGTGCCGTCGATCGTTATTTCGCCCTCGGTCGGTTCGTAAAGTCCCAGCAGAAGGTTGAAAAGCGTTGTTTTCCCGGCGCCCGATGCGCCCCGGATGCCGATGCGTTCGCCCTTGCGGATCGAGAGCGTAAGGCCGCGGAAAAGCTCGTGTCCGTCGTCCGCGAAGCGGAAGCGAAGGTCGTGAACGGCGATTTCATGTTCGAACGGCAGTTTTCCGGCTGGGCATGGTTCGGCTGCGCCGCCGGACGAACCGGATTTCGTTGATTTTACGGTGCAGGGCTGTTTGGCCGGGGCTGTTTGTTCGTAAGGAGTCGTTTGCCTGCCGGGTTCGGCGGCGGTTGCGTCGCTGTGCGCATCGGGCCGGGCGTTTTGAACGGCGGCGGCCTGCTCTTCCCCGGCCGCCGCGTCGCGCAGGATGTCGATCGTGTAGCGGTTGTACTTGATCGAGGTCCAGCCCGCCATGATGCTGCGCACCGAAGGCATCAGGCGCAGCGCAGCCACGGCGAAGACGCCGAAAAGCAGCTGCGCCCGTCCCTCCTCCGCGCCCAGGCTCAGCGCGACCAGCAGGGCCATGCCCAACGCCAGTCCGATTTCGGTAAAGGCCTGGGGCAGCATGCCGATCGCCGTTTCGCGCAGCCGCGTGCGGATCACCTGATCCATCGCCCGGTCGAACGAACGTAACATCATCGGAAACGCGTTGTTGATTTCGATGTCGGCATAGCCGCGGAAGGTCTCGGCCACGAGCCGCGCCTTTTCGCGCTGGGCCTTGTTTTCCAGCTCGCCGTAACGGTTGATGCGGTTGCGCACCAGTCCGTAATAGATCCAGACCGAGGGCAGGAAGACCGCGACGGCCAATACCGCCGCAACGGGCGCGTACCAGAGCAAAGCTCCGGACAGCAGCGCCAGCAGCATCGCTTCGGCGGCGATGGCGGCGGCGGGTTTCAGCACCCCGGCCGTGAATGCCAGACAGACGACATTGACGTTGCGGGCCAGTACGGCCGAGTTCGACGACTTGACGAACGGCAGTCCCCGGTCGTGGTAGGTGATGTAGAGCCGCCGCGAAAGGGTGCGGTAAAGGTCGTAGATGTAGTTGCGTTCGACGCGCGCCAGCCAGATGTTTACCAGGCATTTGAGGACGATCACAGCCACCACGGCGGCGCAGACCGCCAATGCGAAACTGCGCGGCGACGTGAACCCCAATATCGTGTAGATGCGGGCCAGCAGGCCGCCGCCTTCGAGACTCCGGGCGTCGAGCGCCAGCGCCAGCACGGGCAGCAGCATGGCCAGCCCGAGGAAGTTCAGTCCTGCGCGCAGCAGCAGCGTACAGGCCACGCCGAAGCCCCTGCGGCGGAATTTATGCGGTATGATGCCGATGACTTCGTTCATGCTATTCCTCCACCTTTTCGATATTTCCCAATTTTACATACCATAAATACCCTTCGGCCCCGGTGTAACCCATCTGCCGCAGCAGGCCGAGGTATTCGCGCACCTGGCGGCGGTAGCGTTCGGGTTCGCGGCCGCCGAACTTGTAGTCTACGACCACGGCCCGCGTGCCCCGGATCATGACACGGTCGGGACGCCGCGCGGAGGCGCCGCCGGGAATGATGATTTCGTTTTCATTGCGTACGCGCTCCCAGCCCCCGCCGAACCATTCGCGGGCCGCGGGGTGTTCCAGCGCCCGGGCGATCATCTGCCGCAGGGCCTCGGCTTCGGCGGCGGAAAGCGTGCCGTCGGCCTGCATCCGCTCCACGGCGAGGCGTATCTGC
>CAKVKI010000206.1 GCA_934754975.1 uncultured Alistipes sp.
GTCGATCTGGACAACGACCCGACGAAACTGATCGAGATCGTCGAAATCGGCAAACAGCTCCTGATGACGCGCGGCACGCTCACGACCTTCTCGATCGCCAACGACGTAGCCAAGTATTTCGCCATCGTCCCGGCGCTGTTCATCGCTTCGATTCCGTCGCTGCAGGCCCTGAACATCATGCACCTGCATTCGCCCGAAAGCGCCATTCTGTCGGCCGTGATCTTCAACGCCGTCATCATCCCGCTGCTGATTCCGCTGGCGCTGCGCGGCGTGACCTACAAACCGATCGGCGCATCGGCCCTGCTCCGCCGCAACCTCTTCATCTACGGACTGGGCGGAATCATCGTGCCGTTCATCGGCATCAAACTGACAGACATGTTTATAAGTATGTTCTTTTAAAGTATCGCTATAACTATGAAAAATTTCTGGATTTCAATCAGGATAACGCTGGCAATGTGCCTGCTGCTCGGCGTGGGATACGTACTCGTACTGCGCGGCGTCTCGGCCGTGGCAGGACCCGGCGGCGGTCAAGCCGAAACCCTCACATTCGACGGCCGGATCGTCGGCGCGGCGAACGTGGGACAGCAGTTCACCGACACCCGCTATTTCTGGGGCCGTCCTTCGGCCGTGGATTACAACGGCGGCGGTTCGGGCGGCAGCAACAAGGCCACGACCAACCCGGAGTATCTGGCCGAAGTGGAGCGGCGCGTGCAGGATTTCCTCGCGGCGCACCCCTATCTCACCCGTGAAGAAGTGCCCTCCGAAATGGTAACGGCAAGCGGGTCGGGACTCGATCCCGACATCTCGCCGCGCGGCGCACAGGTGCAGGTGCGCCGGGTAGCCGAAGCCCGCGGACTCGACACGGCCGCAGTACGGCATCTGGTCGATTCGCTGACCCGGAAACCGTGGCTGGGACTCTTCGGCACCGAAAAAGTCAATGTACTCCGGCTCAACATCGCACTGGAAACAATGCAGCCGAACGTCACGGCGGCGGTCCCGGTCAAATCGGCCGACAGCAATGGCAACGACCGTTTCGCAGGCGCAATACCGGAGCAGGAATGATATACGACAATGAAAATGGATAAACACATGAAACGCTGGATCGTAATTCTGCTTACCGCACTGGCGGTAATGCTTGCCGCAGACGTATGCGCACAGGAGCCGCAGCGCGGCGTGAAAATTTCGGGCGGCGCAGACCTCGTGAGCGGCTATATCTGGCGCGGCGTCTGGGAATCCGGAGCCTGCATACAACCCGTACTGACCATGTCGGCCGGAAATTTCTCGGCGACAGCATGGGGTTCGGTCGATTTCGCAGCCACCTCCTACAAGGAGATGGACCTGACGCTGGCCTATGCGCTCGGTCCCGTGACCTTCTCGCTGGCAGACCTCTACTGGGAAGGCGGCGCGGGCGACCGAAGCACGATCAGCCGCAATTACTTCCGCTTCGGGGCAAATTCTCCGCACCGGGTCGAAGCGGGCGTCGCATGGTGCATATCGCCCAAAGCGCCGGTCACGCTGGCCTGGAACACCGTGCTGTTCGGGGCCGCCGACGTAAACGCAGAAGGGGAACGGGCCTATGCGACTTATATCGAAGCGTCGTATCCCTTCACCGTGAAAACCGTCGGCATGAAAGCCGGCGTCGGCGTCGTTCCGTGGAATGCCGTCGGCACGTACGGCATAGACCGCGACTTCTACGTACAGAACGTTTTCGTCAGCGCAGCGAAGAGCTGGGAGGTATTGAAATCCATGCAGTTGGGAATCTTCACCTCCCTGAACTGGAATCCCGCTGCGGAAGACGTCAATTTCACAGGCGGATTATCATTCCGGATGTAATATGGACAAGGAAGGCAGTGTTCAACGGTTTCTGGACCTGATCCGCCGCTCGCACCGGGGGAAGTTCAAAATCTACATCGGCATGAGCGCCGGGGTAGGCAAGACCTACCGCATGCTGCAGGAGGCGCATCAGCTGCTCGACGCAGGCGTGGACGTCTGCATCGGTTACATCGAAACGCACGGCCGCACCGAAACGGAAGCCCTCGCCGAAGGGCTTCCGGTCGTGCCGCGCCGCAGGCTCTTCTACAAAGGCAAGGAGCTGGAAGAGATGGACACGCAGGCCATCCTGAATCTCCATCCCGAAATCGTGGTCGTGGACGAACTGGCCCACACCAACATCGAAGGCAGCGGCAATCCCAAACGGTGGCAGGACGTGATGCAACTGCTCGACGCCGGAATCAGCGTCATCACGGCGGTCAATATCCAGCATATCGAAGGCCTGAACGAATCCGTGCAGGAGATCACCGGAGTCGAGGTCCGCGAACGCGTGCCGGACAGCGTGCTGGCCATGGCCGACGAAGTGGTGAACATCGACCTCACGGCCGACGAGCTGATAGAGCGGCTGAAAGCGGGAAAAATCTACCGCCCCGACAAGGTCGCGGCAGCGCTCAACAACTTCTTCACGCAGGACAACATCCTGCAGCTGCGCGAACTGGCGCTCAAGGAGGTGGCCCTGCGTGTGGAAAAAAAGGTCGAGAACGAGATCGCCGCGGGCGACAAATTCCGCCACGACAAACTGCTGGCTGTTATCGACTCCTCGGAGAAACGTTCGCGGCGCGTGATCCGCAAGACAGCCCGCATGGCGACCCACATCAACACGTCGTTCGTCGTGCTTTACGTACAGAGCGACCGGGAAGCCGCCGACCGTATTCCGCTGGCCAACCAGCGTTACCTGATCAACAACCTGAACCTCGCCACCGAACTGGGCGGCGAAATACGCCAGATACACTCCAACCGACCGGTCGAAACCATCGTGGAGCTGTGCCGGGAACAAAAAATCAGTATCGTCTGCACCGGACGGCCCGAATTTTCGCTATTTTCGCTGCTGAAAAGCATCGTTGCGCTGCGCCGCCTGATCGGCAGGCTGTCGCGCATGAACATCGATCTTTACATTATGTCATAACCATGAAAATACAAAGAAGGCTCACCCTGGGAATCGGCGCGCTGTTCGCCATGATCCTGCTGCTCGGAATCCAGTCGGTCAGCTACATCCGACAACTTTCGCACGCCACGGGGACCATATTGGCCGACAACTACAATTCACTGCAATACGCCGGGGATATGCTGCGGTCGCTGAACAACATCGGACAGGATTCGGTGTCGCGGCACGCCCTGCGGCAGAATCTCGCCCTGCAGCAGCAGAACATCACCGAGATCAGCGAAAAGGAGATGACCACGGCGCTCGAACAGCATATCGCGTCGCTGAGCGACCCCGTCACCGAAGCCGAAATACAGACCGTACGCGAAGACCTCTTCCGGATCATGGAACTGAATATGGCCGCCATTCGGACCAAAAGTTCCGGTGTGGAACTGCGCGCCGACTATGTGATGTGGTGGCTGATCGTCGTGGCTGCACTGTGCGTTCTGAGCGCAGGTGCCATCCTGATCTGGTTTCCGCAGATGGTACTCCGGCCGATCGACATACTGAAGCGGGGTATTAAGCAGATCGCCAACCACAACTACCGTCAGCGGCTCGATTTTACGGGCAACCGCGAATTCGAATCCGTCGCCGAGTCGTTCAACGACATGGCCGCCAGACTCGACGAATACCGCCGCAGTTCGCTCGACGACCTGATGACGGCGAAAAAACGCATCGAAGCGATCGTAAACACGCTCCACGAGCCGATCATCGGACTCGATCCCGAAAAGACCATCCTCTTCATGAACCGCGAAGCGCTGTCGGTGCTGAACCTTCCGGAAAACGTCATCGGTCGGAACGCGACCGAGGTAGCCCTGTCCAACGACCTGCTCCGCCGCTTGCTGCGCGAACTCTGCGACGAAAAGAAAAATGCCGAGAAGGAGCCGCTGAAGATATACGCCGACAACAAAGAGAGCTATTTCCAGATGGACAACACACCGCTCTACATCACGCCCGTGGGCGGACGCGAACAGCAGTTCGTGGGTAACCTGATCATCCTCAACAACATCACCAAATTCAAGGAACTGGATTCCGCCAAGACCAACTTCATTTCGACCGTTTCGCACGAGATGAAGACCCCGATTTCGTCGATCCTGATGAGCCTGCAACTGCTGGGAGACAACCGTCTGGGAAAGCTCAACGGCGAACAGCAACAGCTGGTGGGCAGTATCAAGGAGAGCAGCGACCGCCTGCTTTCGATCACGGGCGAACTGCTGAACATGACGCAGATCGAGACCGGAAAACTTAAACTGATGCCTAAGATAACGAAGCCTATCGAATTGATAGACTATGCAGTAAAGGCAACACAGGTATTGGCCGAACGATTCTGCTGTTTCGTGGAGATAGATTATCCCGAAAAAATCTCGAAGTTGTTCGTCGATAACGAGAAGATCGCATGGGTTATCACGAATCTGCTGTCGAACGCCATCCACCATTCGCCCGAAAAGTCGCGCATCATCATCGGGGCCGTGCAACACGACAAAGCGGTCGAAATCTACGTGCAGGACTTCGGCCGGGGCATCGACCCGCGCTACCACAAGAGCATTTTCGAACGTTATTTCCGGGTACCGGGCACGAAGGTGCAGGGCAGCGGACTGGGACTGGCCATCTCGAAGGAGTTCGTCGAGGCGCACGGCGGCACGATTTCGGTCGAAAGCGAGATCGGCAAGGGCAGCCGGTTCTCGATCCTGCTGCCGGTATAGATACCGCGAACAGATGCCAAGACGGTGCCGAAACTGACGTGGCGGGGGCGCTATCGGGGCAGATGCAGCCGAATAGTACCGGGACCAGGCGCGGCCGGGGAGGGGCGGGTACAAGCAGGATAAGTGCTGCCGGGACTCCGCACGGACAAACCAACTGCCATACACGCACAAGCAGTACGGCAAAAAAACCGCCGCAAACTGACTCTGCGGCGGTTTTCGTATTACAGATTCTCCTGCTTCAGGTGTTCGACATAGCGGTCGATACGGTGCAGTTCGTGCGGACTCTTAATGTTCTG
>CAKVKI010000207.1 GCA_934754975.1 uncultured Alistipes sp.
CTCTCGAAGCGCGACGGCGACAAGATGGGATTCCCCGTATTCCCGCTCTTCTGGACCTCCCCGACGGGCGAAACGGCCCGCGGCTACCGCGAGGACGGCTATTTGCCCGAAGCGTTCATCAACATGCTGGCGCTGCTGGGCTGGAACCCGGGCACGGAGCAGGAGCTCTTCTCGATGCAGGAGCTGATCGACAACTTTTCGCTGGAGCGCGTCTCGAAATCGGGCGCACGCTTCCAGCCCGAGAAAGCCAAATGGTTCAACGCCCAGTATATGCACCGCAAGACCGACGCAGAGCTGGCGGCGCTGTTCCAGCCCATCCTGCGCGAACACGGCATCGAAGTCACGGACCAGGTCGCAGGCCGGGCCGCAGGCATCATGAAGGAGCGCGCCACGCTGATCGCCGACCTCTGGGAGCTGACGTCGTTCTTCTTCACGGCCCCGGCCGAATACGAGGAGAAGCAGGCGAAGAAGTACTGGAAAGGCCAAAACCCCGAAATCCTGCGCGAACTGCGCGGCGTACTGGCCTCGATCGACGACTTCTCGAAAGAGAACACCGAGCGGATCGTCCACGGCTGGATCGAAGAGAAAGGATACGGCATGGGGCAGGTGATGAACACGCTGCGCCTGGCGCTCGTGGGCGCGGGCAAAGGTCCCGGCATGTACGACGTCACGGCGTTCATCGGCCGCGAAGAGACCCTGCGCCGCATCGACCATATCCTCGCAACCTTAAAACCCGCAGCGGAATAAGCAAGTCCCCCTTTGCAAAGGGGGATTCAGGGGGATTTTAACTATGAAACCCGGCGTTGGCAAACGCCGTACAACGAGTTCGACGGGTTTCACAGGAAAAATCGCTTTGCCGAAAATACCAACCAGAACCCGTCGGACTCATTGTAAGAAAATATGGTACAGATCGAACAACACGTATGGGGCATGACGCCGGAGGGCGAAGCCATCATCCTCTACACGATGCGCAACGACAAGGGCGCCGAAGTGAAAATCTCGAATTTCGGGGCGGCGATCGTCTCCGTCACGATGCCCGACCGCGAGGGCCGCATGGCCGACGTGGTGCTGGGCTACAAGCATCCCGAAGGCTACTTCTTCGACGGAGCCGCATCGGGCAAGAGCGTGGGCCGCTGCGCCAACCGCATCGCCTTCGGCCGCATGACCATCGACGGGGAGGAGTATGCGCTCGAAGTGAACAACGGTCCCAACCACCTGCACGGCGGCACGAAAAACTTCGCCAACCGCATCTGGGAGAGCCGCGTGGAGACCAACCGCGTGGTCATGTCGCTTCTCTCGGAGGACGGCGACCAGCACTATCCCGGCGAGCTGAACGTCGAGGCCGCGTTCGATTTCGACGACGAGAACGCGCTCGAAATCACCTACCTGGCACGAACCGACAAGACGACGGTGGTGAACCTCACCAACCACGTCTATTTCAACCTCGCGGGCGAGGGCAGCGGGTCGGTCCTCGACCACCAGCTACGCCTGAACAGCTCGCAGGCGCTCGAAATGAACGACAAGCAGATTCCTACGGGCCGGCTGCTCGACGTGGCGGGCACGCCGCAGGATTTCCGCTCGTTCCGCCCGTTCCGCCCCGGCATCGACTCGGAGTTCAACCACATCCGCGATTTCAAGGGCTACGACCACCCCTTCGTCATCGACGGCTGGAAACCCAACATCCTGGGCGAAGTCGGCTGCCTGCGCGAACAGACTTCGGGCCGCTGCGTGACGGTGCTGTCGTCGCAGCCCAGCGTGATGATCTACACCGGCAACTGGCTCGCAGGCGGATGCCCCGAAACCAAGTCGGGCGGACGCTACAACGACTACGACGGCGTGGCGATCGAGTGTCAGAACTACCCCGACGCCGTAAACCACCCCGAATTCCCGTCGCCGCTGCTCAGGCCCGGCGAAACCTACTGCCAGAAGATCGTATTCCGGTTCGGGACTTTTCCTGCGTAACAAAACAACAATACGGCAGTATCGGTAACGCAGTAACGCGGGGGACGCCCCGCGTTACTGCGTTACTCATGCCGCCCGATGAGCGAGTAAACGACTGATCTGCATCGTATTGCCGTGCGATGCGGGGGCATTGCGCCGCGTTACCGGGCCTAATTCTTCACTTTTAATTCTTAATTATTAAATATTTTCCTACCTTTGCCGTCGATATTTCGAAGGGGTGCCTTACTTTCAGGCTGAGATTATACCCATTGAACCGGATACGGATAATGCCGAAACCGGGATGCATAATCTTTCAACGCATACCCCTTTTCAGTTCATTAACTTCTAAAAGTTCAGACATGAAAAGGTTTCTACTTCCCATCGCGGCCGCCGCGCTCTGCGTCGCCGCAAACACGGCAAACGCCGCAACTCCGGCCAACGCCGCCCTCACCGCCGACGCAACCGCCGACGCAACGACAACCGAAACGACAACCGAAACGACAGCCCCGGCCCGGCCCGAAGACTCCCTGCGCATGTACCGCCTGCAGGAGATCGAGGTGACCGCCACGCGCGCATCGGGCAGCACGCCGGTAGCCTACACCGACCTTTCGCACGAAGAGATCGCCCGCAACAGCTACGGATTCGACATTCCGTCGGTGCTGGCGCTGACTCCCTCGATGATCGCTACCAACGAAACGGGCATCGGCATCGGCGGCACGTCGATGCGCCTGCGCGGAACCGACGCCACACGTCTCAACGTCACGATCAACGGCGTCTCGATGAACAACCCCGATTCGCACTCGATGTACTGGTACGACACCCCCGACCTCATTTCGTCGGTCGGCACGATGCAGATCCAGCGCGGCGCGGGCGTCTCGACCAACGGCACGGGCGCCTTCGGCGGCGCGGTCAATATGTCCACGGCCCCGCTCGAAACCGAGTTCGGCGGCGACGTCTCGCTCTCGTACGGATCGTACAACACCAACAAACAGGCCGTACACGTCTCATCAGGGCTGATGGGCGGCCACTGGACCGTGGACGCGCGCCTGACGCACCTCTCTTCGGACGGCTACATCCGCCGCGGAGGGACCTCTCTCACCTCCTACATGTTCCAGGGCGGCTATTACAACGGCAACACGATGCTCAAGCTGGTTTCGTTCGGCGGCAAGGCCAAGACCAACCTCAGCTACAACGGCGCCACGCGCGACGAGATGCGGCTCAACGGCCGCCGTTACAACAGCAGCGGCATGTACTCCACCTCGGACGCCTGGTCGCACCGCATCTGGAACAGCGAGGACGGCGAGTGGCAGCAGGTGAACTTCTACGACGACGAGACCGACAACTACCTGCAGATCAACAACCAGCTGATCCTTAGCCAGCGTCTGGGCGACCGCTGGACGCTGGGCGCCACGGCCTTCTACACCTACGGTTACGGTTATTACAAGCAGTATAAGGACGACGCCAAGCTCTTCGAATACCTCTTCCCCGACCGCCTGGCTTACCAGACCGACGACCAGGGCAATTTCGTCATCGGCGACGACGGCGAACGCATCGCCGTACGCAGGGACCTGATCCGCGAGAAACTCATGCGCAACCACCTGGGCGGCGTGAACGCTTCGGCGGCCTACGCTGCGGACAACCTCGACCTCGCCTTCGGCGGTTCGTGGAGCTATTACAGCTGTCCCCACTGGGGCGAGCTGGACTGGATGCAGGAGACCGACCCCGCCGATTACCGCAGCAAACGCTGGTACGACAACGACGTCGACAAGCAGGACGCCAACCTCTTCGCACGCGCCAACTGGACCGTAGTCCGGGGGCTGAACCTCTTCGCCGACATGCAGTACCGCTATGTCCACTACAAAACGTGGGGCGTGAACGACAACTACGACAAGAAGAGCGGCGGCATGCAGCCCATCGACGTAGACCGGACATACCACTTCTTCAACCCCCGCGCCGGCGTCAGCTACACGCTCGCCAAGCGTCACAACTTCTATTTCTCGTTCGCCGTGGCCCAGAAGGAACCGACGCGCAGCGACTTCACGGACCGCTACATGTTCTCCGGCGACGACTCGTACCCTTCGTCCGAGAAGCTCTACGACTACGAACTGGGCTACACCTACTCCTCGCCCCGCTTCAGCGCGGGCGTGAACCTCTACTACATGAAATACAAGGACCAGCTGGTGCATACGGGCATGGTCAATGACAGCTCCGACGCGCTGAACGTCAATGTGCCCGACAGCTACCGCCGCGGCATCGAGCTGACGGCTTCGTGGCGCGTGACCGGGTGGTTCACCGCCGGCGCCAACGCCACCTTCAGCCGGAACCGGATCGAGAATTATGTGGACGCGCTCTCGGACAGCCCCACCTACGGGCAGGACCTGGGCGAGCAGACCATCTCCTACTCGCCGTCGGCCATGGGATCGCTGTTTCTGGACTTCCACTTCCGGGGCTTCGAAGCCGTGCTGCACACGCAGGCCGTGGGCAAACAGTACTTCACCAACGACGAGAACGAGGCTCTCTCGCTCGGCCGCTACTGCGTCACCAACCTCAACCTGGGCTACACGTTCCGCACCCGCGCCGCCCGGAGCGTGCGGCTGGGCCTGCAGATCAACAACCTCTTCAACGCCGAGTACGAAAGCAACGGCTACGGCTATTCGTACATGGATACGTGGAGCGACCCCGCGCCCCGGCGCATCGACATGGCCTACTACTTCGCGCAGGCACCCCTGAACGTGCTGGCCAACGTCACGGTGAAGTTCTGACGGACGCGGGCCGACGGCGGGCGGGAGTGCGGCCGGACGAGGGCCTGCAGACAAAGACCGACGACGAGGGCGGAGAGGGGTAAAGACCGCCACCGAAGAGTGCTGACGAGGGCCTGCTGACGAAGAGTGCCGACGAGGACTGCCGACGAGGGACCGCTGACGAGAGCTGCCGACGAAAAGTGACGACGAGGGCCTGCATACAGAAGCAAGGAGCTTTTGCCGGGGCCGACGAGGGGGGGGGGCACGGCCGGAGGACTGACAC
>CAKVKI010000208.1 GCA_934754975.1 uncultured Alistipes sp.
GTCATCTACCAGTCCCACAACCTGTTCAATCCCTACCTGGGCTACGGCACGTTCGTCATGCCCGCGATCATCATGGTCATCATCCAGCAGACGATGCTCATCGGCATCGGCATGATCGGCGGCACATGGCGCGAATTCGGGCTGTACCGCAAACTCTGCCCGCCCGACCGCAAACGGATGTCCACGCTCCCGATCGTATTGGGCAAAGCGCTGGTCTACGGCCTGATCTATTCCGTAACGACGTTCTACATCCTCGGCCTGCATTACAAGCTGTTCCACTATCCGATGAATGGCGCGACGGGCACGGTCGTGGTCTTCATGCTGGCATATATGGCGGCCTGCATCGCACTGGGAATCGCCATTTCGACGCTCTTCCGCTACCGCGAGAATTCGCTGCTGCTGTTGCTGTGGACTTCGATTCCGCTGTTGATGCTCAGCGGCGTCTCCTATCCCCGCGAGGGTATTCCCGACTGGTTGTTCAACTTCGGACAGATATTTCCCAGCAGCCACGGCGTAAACGCCTTTATCCGCATCCAGAGCATGGGAGCGTCGCTCTCCGAAGTGCTGCCCGAAATCAGGATGCTCTGCATTCTGGCCCTCATATACGGCGGCCTGGCCTGCATCGGCATCCATCTGGTTCTCAACCGTGAACAGCGCGAACGCATCGCGCAGGGAAAGAACGACAGGGAAGGGTGCTGAGTTCGGCGGAAACCACCGAAGAATCGAGATCGGATAGATATGAAAAAACCGGGATGTGAATCCCGGTTTTTTCATTTGTTGCCTGTCATTACTTGCGAATCACATAATTCGATTATCTTTATATCGCTAACCCCTTAAACTACCACGCGAAATGATTCCGAAATGGCTTTATTACCTGCTCAATGCTGCGGCCTATCCGTTAGCGATCTATCTTGCAATCTGGCTGTCCAACAATTTCAGCTCCGGCCGCTACGACCCGCAAGGCATGGCCGGCGGATTCGAAATGTTGTATTATGCAATAGTGGCTGTCGTCATCTGTTTTATCGTCAGTCTGTTCGCATCCTACAAGCTGGTCGGCAGCTGCTGGCCTGCAGTGATCGTTTCCATCTTGTTTATCGTCGTGCTTTTTCTGTGGTACAACATCATGACGAGCTGATTTACCGCGGACCATGGAACACCCCCGGAGGCGGTCCGCCCGGACCGCCGGGGCCCATGCGGCGCGATCCCGGCGCGGGCTGGGAAGCTCCGTCGTAATCGGAGATGTTCTTCGACCCCTTCTTGCCGAAACGGCGCAGGTTGTAGGTGAACTGAACCATGTAATAACGGCCGATCACGCTGTTGGTCGCATTCTGCGTCCATCCCGACCCCGTCGTGCGGGCAAAAGCCTTGTTCCGGTTGAAAATGTCGTTCACGCCGACCATGATCTCGCCGCGCTTGTTCTTGAATATTTTCTTGCCGATCCATGCGTTGCAGAGCAGGTACGAATCGTCGTAATCGTTCGTGAAGCCGATATACTGCGTGTAAGCCACGCTGCCCGTAAAGGTGAAGCCCAGCGGGAAGACGAACTTCATGTTGCCCTGCGCCGTATGGTTGAAATAGCGGTTTTTCGAACCGGACTCGCCCAGCGAGTTGGTCGCTTCGTTGTAGGTGCCGTTCCACGAAAGCGTGAAATCCACGTTTTCGGAAATATTGCTGCCCAGCACCGTGTTGAAGTCATAGCCGATATTGCTCGTGTCGTTGCGCTTGCCGCCCGTGATGAAGCCGTCGGCGTCCACCTCTCCGCCCAGCATGCTCGGCGTAAGCGAATAGCTGACACCCGCCATTACATTGAAGTTGCTCTTCAGGAAGCCGATCGGAAAACCGTAGCTCAGGTGCGTCCGCAGGCTCCAGTAGCCGTCGAGATTGACAGGGGTGGAGTAGTAGTTGGGCTTGTACTGCACGCCTCCCAACGTAATCGCACCGGGATTCGACACCACATGCGTCGCATTGTAGTCGGAGGTGTTCTGCATCGAGAACATCCACATGAACGTCCGGCCCTTCTCGACGTTGGAATTGATATAGTGGAAATTGACGCGGTGGCTGTAGGTCGGATTCAGGTCCGGGTTACCCTTGGTGATGTTCTGGGCGTCCGATACGTCGGCCACGTTCTGCAGGTCGGTGATCGACGGGTTGTCGGTATAGGAGGATATGTACAGCCGCAGCGAATTTTCGCGGTTGATGTTCAGCTGCCCCATCATGAAGTAGGTCACGTTGTTGTACGAATGCCTGATCTTGTCGGCGTCGTCCCGCACGATCTGCCCGTCGAGCGACGAACGCTGGTAAAAGACATTGGCGATGAACGTATTGCGCTCCTTCGAATAACGGAAGCCGGGACCTGCGCTCTGCGTCAGGTAGTTGCTCCGGTAGGAGTTCGAAAGCGCCCCGTCGGGAAGCAGTCCCGCAACCGAATAATCCGCACCGGTGATATACGACTTCTTGTCGCGCTCCTGATAATCGTACGAAATGCGGTACTGAAGGCTTACCTGCGCATACTTGGCGACGGGTTCCGTGTAGGTGAACTGTCCGCGCAGGCGGTAGCTGCTCGACGGCGCGAGGTTGCGCAGGTAGCGCAGCCGGGTATAGCCCGTCGTGTCCCATCCCCAGGGCGCGTCGATACCGTCGGGACGGATATCGGAAAGCGGCAGCACGTTCGAGAAGGAGTTCGAATTGTTGGTGTTGTCCGAATAATTCACGTCGCCGTCCACGGTGATCGTACGGCCGTCCTTGCCCAGTTTGGCGCGGTAAACGGCGTTCGTCCGCAGGTTGTAACCATGGCGCAGGGCGTCGTTCATGTTTTCGGTGCGGCTGTAGCCGCTTTCGCCGAACTGCCAGCCCTGGGTCGTACTCAGCGGATCGTTCGACTGGAAGCTGAAATTCGGACGGATCATCAGGTTCTGGTTGTCGGAGATTTTCCACTCCAGACGGGCGTTGAACCGATGGTTGTACGACTCCGTATCCGAGTAGCCGCGCGTCGAAAGCGTGTCCACGGGCATCGGCGACTCGTACCATTTGTCGATCGTCGAACGGTTCTTCGTATCGGTATTGTTGAAGAAATAACTGCCCTGAAACGACACCTGATCGCGCTTGCCCCACGTATCGGAGTAGTTTACGCCGATAGCGTTCACCGTCGCCACGCCGCTCTGGGGCCGCACCATATACTGCCCCACGCCGCCGCGGCGTCCCCGGCCCGAGCTGCCCGAAACGCCCAGAATATCCTCGAACGAGAAATTCTGCTGATTCAGGTTGTTGAACAGGCCGATGACCGATACGCGGCTGTCGCCGCTGAAGATATTGGCGTTACCGCCTACGACGTATTTGTTTTTGGCTTCGGTTTTCGTGTCGGCGTCGTAACCGTAACCGGCATAGAGCTTGCCGAACTGCCCCTGACGCATGTTGGCGTGCGTAACGATGTTGAGGGCCTTGTAACCCTCACCGTCGTCCATGCCCGAAAATTCGGCTGCGTCGCTCAGCTTGTTATAGACCTCCACGCGGTCCACGGCCTGCGCCGGAAGCGACTTGATGGCCGTCGTCACGTCCTCGCCGAAAAATTCCTTGCCGTCGACGAAAATCTTTTTGATCTCCTCGCCCTGCGCTTCGACCGCACCGTCCGATACGGTGATGCCGGGCATCTTCTTCAGCAACCCCTCGACATCGGCGTCACTGGTAACGCGGAAAGCCCCGGCGTTGTAACTCACCGTGTCGCCCTTCTGCGAGGTGCGCAGCGCTTTGGCCTCTTTGACGACCGTTTCGATCTGCACGCCCGGCTTAAGTTCGATTGCGCCTATATTCTGCCTGGCGGCCGACACCTTGAAGGTGGTTTCGTAATTGTTGTAGCCGAGGAATGAGACGATAATTTTATATTCGCCGTAGGGCAGCGACGGAATCGCCACCGCGCCTTTGTAGCCGGAAGTAAAATATTGTTTCTGATCCGGAGTCCCGACCGGAGCGACCTCCAGCACGGCTCCGGCAACGCTTTCGCCGGTATCGGCGTCGAGTACCGTCCCGCTGACCGCTCCCTTCTGGGCGAAAGCGGCGACGGCGAAAAACAGGAATAGGGTTGAGAGTAGTAGCCGTTTCATCTTAATGTTCTGATGTATTCTGATTTTGCGCATGCGAAGATAACTTTTTTATCGCATACTGCCTTCCGATGCGGGGTGAATCGACAAAAAAAGGGCGTCAGCCGACAACCGACGCCCCGACTGTAACAAACCGGTCATATTCCTAACCTCACTTTTTCTCCTTTTTGTCCTTCTTGGAACACGGTTTGTCACATTTCTTACCAGCCTTATCCGCATCTGCACACGGCCTGTCGCACTTGCGTCCGTCCCGCATGGCGGCCTTATGCCCCCTGCCGTCCTTCATATGAGGACCGCGGTTCATGCCGGGACGCTGGCCCTGCATCTGCTTCCACTGCTCGAACTGTTCGGGCGTGAGGATGCCTTTCATCTTCTCGGCCTGCGCCTTGCGGTATGCGCGCATCTGCTCGGCCTGCGCCTGCATGTCTTTTATATCCTGCAGGTTGACCTCATAAAGCTGTTTCGACTGCTTTTCGCTGAGGTTGAGTTTCTCAGTCATACGTTCGGTCTTGCGCTGCGCCATCTGCTCGGCCGTCGGCCGTTCCTTGGGCATCGGAGCCTTCTTCGAATCCTGCGCAAAAACGCTCGTTCCGGCCAGCAGGCACAGAGCCATTGCGGCTGCAAAAATTCTCTTTTTCATAATCTCAAATGTCAATAGTTAATTCAATCCGTTCATAGAACCCGTTTCGGTTCCCTTGCTGATGCAAAGGTAGGGCCAAATCGGGAAAACGGAGCAGGGGTGCGGGCCAAACGCCCGAAGGTCAGGGTCAAACGCCTATTCGGCGGGTTGAACGGACCTGAGCCATGCCTTGAATTCGGGGACGCGGGCCTTGGAAATGACGATGCGCTCGGGAGT
>CAKVKI010000209.1 GCA_934754975.1 uncultured Alistipes sp.
GTAGCGCAGCAGGCGCGTGGCATAGTAGCCCGGCGCGCACCGTTCGTCGGCGCGGCTGAAACAGGACCACATGCCCGACGACGGATCGCCGGCCGTGCCGCGTCCCGGCGTGATTTCGCCGACGACCGGCATCAGCGAGATGTCGTTCAGGTCGCCGATGCCCGTGCCGCTCAGGTGCGTGTGGCCGAACCCGATAACGGTCGTGTCGGCGTAATTGTATCCGGAACACCAGTCCCAGGTCTGCGGGATGCTCGTCGGACCCAGCTGTACGAACCCGAACGGGACGTTGGCGCCCATAAAGACGTGTCCGTGGTCGCCCGTGCCGATGTAAGGATCGACGTATTGCGTGTAATCCTCCGGCACGGCGGAGCTGCATGCGCCGCAGAGCAGAACGGCGATTGCCGGGAGAAAGATGATGCGTTTCATAATTCGTGTCGTTATACAGCGGATGCGGCGGGCGCAGCCGCGCCGGCCTTCGCGGGTCCGGCGGCATGCCGCCGCAGTCCGTGCCGGAAGCACGGTCGCGCTGTTCTGTTTTTTATTGCCGTCTACCCGCCGACGATCAGCCCTTTGACCTCTATCGGAATCTCTTCGTCCTGCGTGCTGACGGTGCATTTCAGGACGAATTGTCCGTCAGGCATGTTTCGGGGATCGAGCGTAAATTCCAGCGCCGCTTCCTTGCCGGGGGCGATTTCACCGGGACCAGACAGGGCGAGGTGTCGGCTGTTGGTCCTGTAAGCCAGCCGCAAGGTTTTTGCGGAAGTGTTCAGCAGCCGGAGCTGCCGTGTGCGCTTCGGGTCGCTGCGGCTCAGCTGCCGCATGCCGATCGCCTTGTTGTCGGCGCGCAGCGCCGCGGAGAGTGCATAGGGGTACCTGATTTCGGCTTCGGGAATCCGGCTGATTACGTCGCCCTTGACGACCAGCGTGTTGAATTTCCGGTAATCGCCGTTGCCCGCGATGACCGTCAGCCCGATGGAAAAATCCCCGTATCGGTCTTTGGGGTCGAAAGTCACTTCGACGATTCCTTTGCCGCCCGGCTTTACCGGCTTGCGGCTGAATGCGGGTTGCGCACAGCCGCATTGGGTATGCACGTCGAGCAGCGTCACCTCCTTGTCGGCGATGTTCGTGTATTCGAAGCGCAGTTGTACCGTTCCGTCCGTTTCGGCTACCTTTCCCAGATTCTTCACCGGCTCTTCGAAGCGCAGCAGGCGCGGATTGGCGGCAGGAGCCACCAGCGGAGCCAGTATTGCCGCAATGAGAGCCATTGCCTTGAGGTTGCGCATGGATTTCCTGTTTTTTAAGGGTTGCGGGCGGCCGCTTTTCCGGCGGCCGCCCGACCCGTTGATTGATTCGGTATTCAGGTTAGTCTACGACGGGGCACTTGATTTCGCCGGTCCAGACGGGATTCGACGAAGCCTTGCCGTGGTATCCGTTGCCGGAGAGGTCGGTAAATGTCCTTCCGTCGTCTTCGACCTGATCCAGACGCCAGTAGCCGATAAGCCCCTCGGCGGTGGCCGGATCGACGTAGCACTGGTTGTTCTTGAGTTCGGTGGGCGTCAGGGCGCGTTTCCACACCCGAGCCTCGCTGACGTAACCGTTGAAGTAACGGACGTCGGCGGCGGACATGCCGATGGCGAACGGGCTGTTGTAGTAGAACCCGAGATTGATGTCCTTGCTGCTCGACGTGTCGGCAGTGGTTTCGGGATTCCCGTCGATGTAGAGCGTCATCTCGGAACCGTTGTCCACCACGGCGATGTGGTACCAGCGTCCCAGGCTGAGGGCGTTCGGAGCCGTGATCGACGTTCCGCGTCCGGCGAGCTGCAGCTGCGCGGGATTCTTGATGCTCTCGTCGCCGACGCGCAGCAGGAAGTTTTCCTCGACGCCGATCAGCGACGAGATCATGTGGCCGGAGGTGCGCCATCCGTTTGCGAACATGCGGATTTCCATGGTGCATGCCGGAAGGTCGTTCAGCGCCGGGTCGTCCACCATGCCGTCCATGGTTATATACCAGCGGTTCTGCAGGTCGATGCCGCGCGTAGTGGTGATCTGGCTGATGAAGATGTACTGCGTCCTCGACGCTTCCAGAACGCCCATACCGTTCGAGGTTCCCGTGATCTTCAGCGGTACGCAGTAGTGGGCGCCTTCGTCGAAATCATCCATGGAGACGATTTCGAACGACGAGGTCGTCGAAACGTTGGTGCCTTCGGCGATGGTTACGGTGTTGTCGGAGAGTTGGTAGCTGTTTGCGGGCAGCATCTTGTAATCCGTGCCGTGCAGGGCGTTGTAGGCATCGACGGCCGCGGCGTCGATCTCCAGCGAAACCTGCATGTCGGCCGCCATCTTGCACGAGGAGGTGACGGTAACGCCCATGGACGAAGGACCGTCGACGTACATGTTGGTGATGTTCGAATTCTCGGTGCCCGTGAAATAGACCACGTCGGAATATTCCAGCGATTTCTGGCAGCCGGCGGCCAGCACGGCCGCGGTGAGCGCCAATCCGGAAAAAATATGATTGAATTTCATAGCTCTGTTTAGGTTTATTTTGCGTAAATGTTGAAGTCGCCGACGCCCATGTTGCTGCCGTACGATGCCGTGATGCGGATGTACTTCATCTTCTGCGGACCGTAGAGTGCGACGAAGGACGAGGGAACGTTTTTCACCAGACTGCCGTCGGCGCTGGTCGCCGTGCCGAGTTCGGTGTAAACTTCGCCGTCGAGACTGTATTCGATGGTTATGGCATTGGGCTGGTAGTTCTGGTAGGAAGCGTTGTCCGTGCGGGCCGTGATGCGGAGTCCTGTCATTTCGTACTCTTTGTCGAAAGTTATCGTAAACATGATGGGGCTTCCCCACGGACGCATGAAGGTGTCCGTGCTGTCGTCGATCACCTCCGGCCAGCTTCCGCTATGGTAATCGCCTCCGGTGATGCTCCAGCCCGAGCGGTCGGCTACGAGCGCGCCCGTGATGTCGGCTTCGGTGAAGTTCTTGCGGAAAAGCTCTTCCGCCGGGGTGATGACGAGGTAGACCACGCCGCGGCCGGTGCTGGTCACCGCATCCTGCGCCGTGAGTTTCAGCGGCACGAGATAGCCCTTGGCATTGGTCAGGCCCGTCAGGTCGCCCGTGAGCGAGGCCTTGATCTGTCCGTCGGACTTGTTGTTGTTCGGGCCGATGGCGCAGGGGTTGTTCTCCAGTTGCAGGTGGCCGTCGGGAAGTGCGGCGTAGGAGGTGCCGTTGGCCGAATTGTAGGCAGCGATCAGCGAGTTGTCGGCCGTTGCCGATACCGAATATCCGCTTGCCGAAGATACCGTGCAGTAGACGCTGAATGCCGCGTTGAGTCCGTTGAACGATCCGCCGGGCGTATGGGCGATGGCTCCCGTAAGCACGTTGTCGCTGCCGCACATGGCGTAGACCGTGGGTTCGTCGCTCTCGATCTCATAGATGTTGAATTCGCTGATGTACTTGCTCCAGCTGCTTGAGAAACTGATGGTCAGGCGCAGGTAGCGGGCTTCGAGGTAGTCGTAGAAGGCGATGTAGCGGTCGGAACCCGACGTTGCGTATTCGTTCGATGCGGGAGTGCCGGCCGTCAGGAAGTTCTTTCCGTCGGTGCTGTACTCGAACGAAACGGACGAGAACCCGGCGCTGTTGAGGTCGATGCCGGTCACCATATGCGTCGATTTCATGTCGATGGTCACCACGTTGTTGTTCTGGGCGGTGAAGTCCGTCCGTGTCGAGGTGTTGCCGTCGAACAGGTTGGCGTAATCCGGGCAGTCGGCCGTCCATGCGGTGCGGCCTGCGGCGGGGAATCCGACCATATCGTCGGCCGAAGTAATGGGCCGGATCTTATTCTGCTCGATCTTTACGGCGAGGTAGACCACGCCGCGGTCGGCGCTGGAGCCTGCGCCTGAAGAGGCGAGTTTCAGCGGCGCGAGATAACCGTTGAGGTCGTTCAGCTGCGCCAGGTCTCCCTTGAGCGAAACCGTCACTTCGCCTTCGGATTTATAAGCTCCCGATGCGATCGTCAGCGTACTGTTGTCCAGTTGCAGATATCCGGCGGGAAGCGCGGCGTACGAAGTGCCGTGAGCCGTGTTGTAAGCGGCGACCAGCGAGTTGTCGGCTGCGACCGACACCGTATAACCGCTTGTCGAAGCTACTGTCGTATATACGCCGAACGAAGCATCGACGTCGCTGGTCGAGCCGGTCTGCCGGTGCGTGACTTTGCCCGTGATGAGGTTGTCCGTACCGGTTACGGCGTAAACGGTCGGATCTTCGCTGTCGATCTTGTAGATGTCGATCTCGGAAAGGGTTTTGCTCCAGCTGCTCGAAAAACCGATGGTCAGCCGCAGGTAGCGGGCTTCGATATGTCCGTAGAATGCGGCGTACATCCGGGAGCCGCTCGTTACGTATTCGCCCGACACAGGAGTTCCGGCCTGCGAGAAGTTCTCGCCGTCGGCGCTGTATTCGATCGACACCGAGGGCACGGAGCCGTATCCCACGCAGAGTCCGGTCACCAGCTGCGGCTCCTTCATGTCGATATTGAGTACGTTGCCGGACTGCTCCGAAAACTCGACCGAAGTCGAAGTGCTGCCGTCGAACAGATTGGCGAAGTTGCCGCAGTCGGCCGTCCACGCGCTGCGGCCCGTGGCGGTGAAGCCGACCATGTCGCCGGTGGATTCGATGGCGCGGATCAGGTTTATCTCGGTCGCTACGGCCACATAAACCGCACCCATGACTTCGCTGGCATCGATGCCCTCGGCTCTGATACGCAGCGGCGCCAGGTAGTTGCGCCCGGTCAGCTGCGAAAGGTCTCCTGCGAGCGTTACCTTGACCGAATCGACCGAAGCCGTCGTGTTTTCAGGTACGGTCAGCGTCGTGTTTTCGAGCGTCAGGTATTCTGCGGGCAGCGCCGCGTACGAGGTATTGTGTTCGGCATTGTAA
>CAKVKI010000210.1 GCA_934754975.1 uncultured Alistipes sp.
TTTTACGATCCTGCAATTAATTTACAACCTGCATTTTACCTCCGAACTCATTCTAAATCAATTCTTTTCGGAAAAGAATTGAGCTTATTAAGTTTCCGGCATGCGTCCGCCGACCGTGATACGGATGGTTTTGAATAGTCAAATTCCTCTTGTGAATGAATAAAATGCGATGTATTCTGGCACTCCTGCTCGCGTCGGCCGGAGTCCAAGGAACGACCTTCGGACAAGTCGGTGATCACTCCCGGCAGGTTTCGTGTGAGGTCTATTTCCCGATCGGCCGTTCCGATATCGACTCCGGTTTCGAGGGCAACAAAATCCGTTTATACGTTTTCACCCGAACCTTGGAAGAGGTCCTTGCGGACCCGAATTACGTGGTCAGCCGGATGGTGGTGGTCGGTACGGCTTCCCCCGACGGCAGGGAGTCCGTGAACGAAACCCTCGCCGGGCTCCGCGCCCAGGCGCTGGCTGACTATGTGGCCACCCACACCGCAATCCCGGCCGATAAGATCGAGGTTGTGAACGGCGGCGAGAACTGGTCGGGGCTGCGTCAGATGATGGAGTCTTCGGAGGAGTTGCCGTTCCGATCCCAGATGCTGGAATTGATGGACATCCCGAATCGTCCCGTTCGCAAACTCCGGATGATGTATTACGCCGACAGCAAGCCGTGGCTCTGGATGTACGAACACTTCTTTCCGGCGCTCCGCATGGGTGCCGGCGGCACGCGGGGCCATGCCGCCCTGAGCCACCTGAGCCGCAGCAACTGGGATCGTACGAGCGAAATCGTCCGGGCCTCGGAGTTCGACGACGCCACCAAACGCTCCCTGGAGGCTGCGCTGTCCGGGGAACCGGACGCCGCACGGCGTATGGAGCGCCTGCAGGCAATGTGTGCGGATACGGCGATGTATGCCGTACTGCGGGAATCGCTGCTGGAGGGGCTTCTGGACGACGGGAGTACCCTGAGTCAGGACAACTGGACGCTGCTTCGCGAACGCGTCGCCACGTCGGAGCTGCCGAACCGGGAAGCTATCCTGCACATCGTCGATAACACCCCCGCATCGCAAGACCGCGAGGCGGCTATCCGCGCGCTGGACGGCGGCACGAGTTGGCGCAGTATCGGGGACCTGCTGCTGCCGGAACTCCTCACGGGCACCGAAGAGCCTCCCCTGACGGGTTCGGGCATCAGTTTCTATTATGAGTTGAATCCTGAATCGCAGGAGCCTGCCACATCCACGGCTCAGGAGGCTGCCGCGACAGACGCTGCCGTTTCGGCAAAGCCGGAGGAAACCCCGCAGCCGCGGGTGTCCGCACCCTTCCTGTCCCTGAAAACCGACCTTATGCTCTGGGGTGGGGTGATGCCCGACTTCAGGATCGGGACCTGGACTCCGAATCTTTCCGCTGAAATCTATTTCGCACGCCGCTGGTCGGTGCAGGCGGGATATGCCTATTCGAATTGGAATGCCTGGGGCGGCGACAAGGGACTCTGCGCCCTGAGCGTGGCCGACCTGGAAGCACGCTATTGGTTCGGCAAACCGTCGTTGTTCAAAGGATTTTATCTGGGCGTGTACGGCCAGTACGGGCAGTACGACGTGCAGCAAACCGCGACGGGACAGACCGGGTCGTTCTGGGGCGCGGGCCTGGGTGCGGGATGGCTGCAGCCGCTGTCGGAACGCTGGGCCGTCGAGGCGCAGCTCCGGGGAGGTTATCGTTCGGCGCAGAATGAGGCGTACGACATCGAGCCGGAACACGACTATTTCAACGCCGGAACGACCGAAGAGAAATTCCTGGTCCAGCTGAGGCTGCAGATCGTCTACCGTTTTGGGAAAACGCAGAAATAAAGGGCTATGAAACAGAATACGATACAGAATATTCGCCCGCTGCTCAGCGCCCTGCTGGTATTGGGGCTGCTGCTGCTCGGCGTGCTGCTGGCGGGCGCGATGCTTTCGGGATGCGTGAAACACGAACTGGAGCAACGTCCCGTGCCGCCGCCGGCCGGGGAGACGGGCTATGCCGAAATTGCGCTCGATTGGGGCGGCGACGAGCGTCCTCAGAGCGCCCGCTACCTGTTCTACGACCAGACGGGGGCACTGGCCAAAGAGACCACGGGAGTGACCGACGGTGTGAAGTGTGCGCTTTCGGCGGGCACCTACCGGCTGGTGGTGCATAACGAGGATGCCCGGCAGGTGGAATACCGGGGAACGGAGAATTACCAAACCGCCGAGGTCTTCGCGCAGCATACGAACTACTCCGACGGACACCACCCTGCCGAAGGCGTTCCCTGCATACTGGAACCGCAAGTAGTCTTCGGCATCGGGGCCTGCAACGAATTCGACGAACTGGTCATCGAAGCCGGCAAGACCACCAAAGCGACCGTTACTCCCGGGGAGCTGACCCAGCAGCTGGAGTTTCATTTCACGGTGAAGGGCGACAAGGAAGTGAAGTCGCTCGCGGGGGTGCTGGACGGTATTGTCCCCGGCATATTTCTCGGCAGCGGTACGTCCAACACCTCCACTTCGTGTGCCGTGGAATTTCAGGCCCAACCCGAAACGAAGGCCGCGTCCGGCAACTACGGAGCCCGGCTGGGAGTCTTCAGTCTGCTGACCACGGGCCAGAGTCCGGACGGGACGAATAACGTATATGTGACCTTGGCCCTCGGCGACGGGCAGAAGCTCGCCACGCAGGTGGACCTTACGCCTATGCTCCGGGAGATTATCGCCGATAACGGCGGTGAGATTCCGATTGAGATTCCGATTGAGATCAACCTCGAAATAACGGAAATAGGTCTCGATTCGACCGTCGGAGAATGGACGCCGGGTTCGGGAGGAAGCGAGGAGGTGAACTAACCGCCGGAGGAATTGAATACACACAAAAGCTATCAAATACGAAACAACGGAAAACGATGCGAAAAATTCTACTTCCCATGCTGATTCTTGCAGCGATGAGCAGCTGCAGCAAGGAAAATACCGGCACACCCGATGCGGGCGGACTGAAAGAGGTGCGGCTCGGCTCCGGGATCAAGTCCCAGACCAAAGCCGCCTATAACGGCGACGTGGCCGTCGGGGGCCTGCAGTTCCTGCGCAAGGACGCTGCCGCTGCTCCGACCGACTTTTCGGGCTGTACGGCCCTTTCGGGCGAACGGGCCCAGGGCGGTGCGATTACCTTCGACGAAGCGCAGTATTACGCCGCGTCGGGCAACACGTATTTTGCCTCGTACTTCCCCGCAGGCTCGGCAGGCAACGATGCGGTGACATGGACCGTGGACGGCCGGACGGACATTATGACCGCCGATGCCGTCAATGCGGGCAGCAATGCCGCTCCCGATGCCTCGGCCTCCCTTTCGTACCGGCACGAGTTGGCGCAGATCGAGGTGGTGTGCAAAGCGGCCATCGACGGCGGCAGCGTGCAGGCCCGCTGGGGTGAGATCACGGGCATTAAACTGCTCGATACGCCCACAGCAATGAGCTATGCCTATGACGGGCTTGCCGTGACCCCGGGCGCGGAGAAGGGCGGCATCGGACTCGTGAATCCGAATTATACGGAGGATTTCGCGCCGCTGGCCGTTCCCGCCTCGACGAACACGGCGCCCAATGCGGCGGGTATGTTCGTCCCCTCGGCATCGCAGCGTTTTCAGCTGGAGATCTCCACGACGATCGGAGGCGTGAAGGTCATCACCATCGACCTCGGAGCCGGGGAGTCACTGAAAAGGAGTGAAAAACACATCGTCACCCTGACCTTTCAGGCTACGCAGGAGCAGATCGGCGTAAGTTCGTCGATCGAAACCTGGACCGAAGGAGCCGCAGGTTCGGGCAGTCTGGATTAAATGCAATGAAAAACAAAAATACAATGAAGAAAATCCTGATCCTTGCTTCGGCTGTCGCCCTGCTGGCCGGCTGTTCCAAAAGCGAGGCTCCCGCCGAATTTCCGCAGTCTGCGGGCGACAAACAAATCCAAGCCACCTCGACGGTCGAGGGAGTTGTCTCGAAAGCGCTGATCGCAGGCGACGTGCAGCTTTCGAACCTCACGTTTCTGCGTCTGGACGACGCGGAGACCGATAAGACGAGCGGCTTCAACTTCTCGACCGCAACCGCTGTAACCGGCAGCAGCCGGGCCGCTGGCGGCGTGATCTCATTCGGCTCGGCGCAGACCTACGACCGTACGGGCGGCAAGACCGCTTACCTGCGGGGCTTTACGACCGACAAGGCGACGATTAACGCAGGCGCGAGTACCGTCTGGACCATCGACGGCGCCACGGACATCCTGCTGACCGACGTGTGGAACGCGGGACGCCATTCCGCGCCCACGACTACCGGCATGAAGTTCTGCCACCAGCTCTCGCGTGTGGAGGTGATCTGTCAGGGTGAGGCGGGCGTCGCTGCCAGTGTCGTGCAGGCCGCGTGGGGCGATGTGGAGTCAATCAAGCTGGTCGGCGCCAGCCCCGAACTGACCTACACCTATGCGACCGACGCCGTGACGACCTCCGGTGCGGCTGCGGATTTCGCGCTGCTCAAGGGCGCTGAATACGACGCCTCGAAGCCTTTCGAAGCCGCGCCCATCGAGGCCAACGGCGGTACGACCGTGTGCGGCGCCGCAATGGTGTTTCCGCAGACGACGACCGTGAAGCTGAAGGTCAAGACCGCGAACAAGGCGGAGAAGGAGATCTCCACCACACTCGGCAAACTGGACCGTGCCAATACGCATAAGATTACCCTGACGTTCAACACCGACGGAGTGTCCGTCGACTGCCAGAGTTCGACCATCGAAGGTTGGAGCGAGGGCACCTCGGGTTCGGGCACCGTGACCGGCAAATAACCCTGCGACACTAAAAAAACTTTCAATACGATGAAGACCATTTTCATATCCCTGCTGGCCGTAGCGGCTTTGGCGGGCTGCTCGAAGAGCGAAACCCAGCGTCCCGGG
>CAKVKI010000211.1 GCA_934754975.1 uncultured Alistipes sp.
GCCCGATGCGGTGCAGGAAGAGGGAACGGACCGGATCGTTCCGGCCGAGTCGATGGACATCCGGCTGATGTCGATCGGATTCTTCATCAAGCCGACCGACGCCCTCCTGTGGCGCGGGGCCATGGCGGTCAGCGCCCTCAAGCAGATGATTCACCAAACCAGGTGGGGAACGCTCGATTTCCTGCTCACGGACCTGCCCCCCGGAACGGGCGACGTACACCTCTCTATTATAGGCGAACTGATAATCGACGCCGCAGTGATCGTCTCGACTCCCCAGCAGGTGGCGGTCGCCGACGTGGTGCGCGGCGTAGAGATGTTCCGCAACGAAAACGTGAACATTCCGGTAGCGGGCGTGGTCGAGAACATGGCGTGGTTCACACCGGAGGAACTGCCCGAAAACCGGTATTATCTCTTCGGAAAAGGCGGCGCACGCCGTTATGCCGAAGAGAACGGCGTGGACTTCCTGGGTGAAATACCTATCGTACAGTCCATTATGGAGGGATCCGACGAAGGACGCCCCGCGGCGGGCATCGATCCGAGGGTCGAAAAATGGTATCGCGAAATCGCCGAAAAGATTGTCGAAAAGGTGATGAAATCGTGTTAGAAACCCTGTTGATAACCGACGATAAGTAATGAAAACTTTCGGCCCCGAAGAGTTGCAAATCCCGAAACAGGGAGGGTATATACAAGTTTTTGCCGAAACCAAAAAAAGTTTTGCCGAATTATAGTCAGCGGCCGACTCCGGAAAACGGAACAGAATGTTCACAAAATAAGACTGTCGAAATGTTGAAAACAGTTGTGAACAATTGTCAATTATTATTTTTAGGATTTGATAATTAACCGGTTAAAATAAAAATAGAGAAAAAAGGAGAGGAAAAAATGTTGAGAGATAAATTGCAGGGAAACTTGTGAACAGTATCAACAGCTATTATTTCTATTCTTATATCTTTATTTAAAATTAATAAATAGAAAAAATAAAAAATGAAGGTCAATAACTCCGCGGATCTCCGCCGCCGGATCGACGAGCTGAAACACCGCAAACGCGCCGTCATACTGGCCCATTACTACACTACGCCCGAAGTGCAGGAAGTAGCCGATTTCCTGGGCGACTCGCTGGCTCTCTCGGTCAAGGCGCAGTCGGTCGATGCCGACATCATCCTGTTCGCCGGCGTACACTTCATGGCCGAGACCGCCAAGGTACTCTGCCCCGACAAGAAGGTGCTGATTCCCTGCCCCGAGGCGGGATGTTCGCTGGCCGAGTCGTGCGACGCGAAGGATTTTGCGGCCTTTAAGGCGAAATACCCCGGTCATACGGTCGTTTCGTACGTCAATACGACGGTCGGCGTCAAGGCCCTGACCGATATTTGCTGCACTTCGTCCAATGCGCTGAAGGTCGTGCAGTCGATTCCGGCCGATCAGCCGGTCATCTTTGCGCCCGACCGCAATCTGGGAGCTTATGTAAAGAAACTGACGGGACGTGAAAATATCGTGCTGTGGGACGGCGCCTGCCATGTACACGAGGAATTTTCGCTGGAGAAACTGCTGCAGCTCAAAAAGGAACATCCCGCCGCCAAGGTCGTCGTCCATCCCGAGTGCCGGGCTTATATCATCGAAGTGGCCGATTTTGCGGGTTCCACGGCGGCGATCCTCGACTACTGCGGCCGCAGCGAGGCCGATGAATTTATCGTGGTGACCGAATCGGGCATTCTCGCCGAGATGAAAAAGCGTTATCCCGACAAGACATTTATTCCGGCGCCGCCCGACGACGAGACCTGCGGATGCAACAACTGCAAGTACATGAAGATGGTGACGCTCGAAAACATCTGCGCCTGCCTTGAAAACGAATCGCCCGAAATCCTGCTCGACGAGGAGGTGCGCCGTAAGGCCGAGCGTTCGATACTGAATATGATAAATATTAAATAACAATCCTGCTTTTTAACATGAAGAAACTCTTTTTACTGATTGCCGCGGCGTGCATCTCGCTGACTGCAGCGGCCGACGAGGGTATGTGGCTGCTGCCCTACCTTCAGAAAATGAACATCAAAGACATGAAGGCCCGCGGGTGCAAACTCTCGGCCGAGGATATTTACAGCGTCAATAAATCCTCGCTCAAGGACGCTATCGTGATTTTCGGTCCCGGATGTACGGGCGAGATCGTTTCGGCCGACGGCCTGCTGTTTACCAACCACCACTGCGGTTACGGCTCGATTCAGGCGCTGTCGTCCGTCGAGCATGACTACCTGAAAAACGGGTTTTGGGCTATGTCGCGCGAAGAGGAGATCCCGGCTCCGGGACTCAAAGTGCGTTTTATCCGCAAGATTTCGGACGTCACTTCCGATATCCTGGGATATGTGCCCGACATAGCTTCGGGCGAAGAGCGGGCGCGCATCGTCGCCGAACATGCGGCGGCCGTGCGCAGCCGTATTGCGCAGGATAACCCGGGCATGGAGGTGCAGGTGAAGGATTTCTTCGGCGGAAACCAGTTTTTCGCCTTCGTGATCGAGGTTTTCAGCGACGTGCGCCTGGTGGGAACTCCCCCCACTTCGATCGGTAAGTTCGGCGGAGACACCGACAATTGGATGTGGCCGCGTCATACGGGCGATTTCTCGGTCTTTCGGGTCTATGCCGGACCCGACAATAAGCCGGCCGATTACGCGCCCGAAAACCGCCCTTACAAGGCCGATAAATTTCTGAAGGTTTCGGTGGACGGATACAAGGAGGGAGACTTCGCGATGATTATGGGTTTTCCCGGTTCCACGTCGCGTTACATGACTTCGTTCGAGATCGACCGCATGCTGGATATCGAAAACCCGCAGCGCATCTTCATCCGCGGCGAGCGTCAGGCCATTCTCAAAGAGGATATGGCAGCCAGCGACAAGGTGCGGATTCAGTACGCTTCGAAGTACGCCCAGTCGTCGAACTACTGGAAGAATTCGATTGGCATGTCGCGCGGCATCCGCAAATTGAATGTCAAGGCGCAGAAACAGGCCCAGGAGGCGGCTTTCCGGAAGTGGGCCGAAGCCAATACGCTGCCGACCGAAGGTTATATGGATGCGCTGGACCGGATTCGCGAGGCCGTGGAAGGCAACGCTTCCGCTTTTGCGGCCGATCAGGTGCTGAAAGAGGCGCTGTACCGGGCCGTGGAGATTCTGACGCTGGCGCGTTCTTTTCTCGCCGTGGAGAAGATTACTGATCCGGTGCGTTCGAAAGAGGCTATGAAGGGTTTCTACAAGGATTACAACCCGGCGACGGATCGTCGTGTAGCCAAGCGTATGATGCAGATAGTCAAGGAGAAATGCGGAGACCTGCCGACGGTGTTCGCCGAAGTGATCGACAAGCGGTTCGGCGGCGATACGGATGCTTATGTCGATTACCTGTACGATAATTCGATCTTTGCGACCGAAGAGGGCGCGCTGGCCTTCGTGGATGATTTCTCGGCGGAAAAACGCGATGCCGATCCGGCGGTCGTATTCGTGCGTTCGCTCGATGCGAAGCTGCGCGAACTGGCGGATGCCCAGCAGGAGAATAACCGCAAATTCAGGGACGGGCACCGTCTCTATATCGCCGGTCTGATGCGTATGCAGCCCGACAAGGCGTGGGCTTCGGATGCGAATTTTACGATTCGCCTGACTTACGGACGCATCCTGCCCTACGATCCGGCGGACGGGATTCGCTACAACTACTATACGACGCTCAAAGGCGTGATGGAGAAGGAAGATCCCAAGAATCCTACGGAATTTACGGTTCCCGATAAGCTGAAGGAGCTGTATGCCGCGAAGGACTTCGGGCGTTATGCCAATGCCAAAGGCGAACTTCCGGTGGCGTTCCTCGCCGACTGCGATATTACGGGCGGCAATTCGGGTTCGCCGGTGATGAATGCCAAGGGCGAGCTGATCGGCCTGGCGTTCGACGGCAACTGGGAAGCGATGTCGGGAGATGTGGCTTTCGAGCCGCAGCTGCAGCGCACGATCGCCGTAGACGTTCGTTACGTGCTGTTCGTGATCGACAAATTCGCCGGCGCGAAGTGGCTGATCGACGAGTTGGCGATCGACTGATCGAAACATAATCAGTTACTGAACCGGGGCATGATTTCATGTCCCGGTTTTTGTTTCTTACCATCTGTAAACAAATAATGGCGCTTTGCTTTTTTTTAGCTTAAAAATTACTAATTTTGACAGAAATTAGTAATACTGTATCTATTTTTATGGCAAAAGAATTCAAGCGTTACCTCGTTACCTCGGCTCTTCCCTATGCCAACGGACCGGTGCATATCGGCCATCTGGCGGGAGTTTACATACCTTCGGATATTTATACCCGTTATCTGCGGCTCAGGGGCCGCGACGTGATTTCGGTCTGCGGAAGCGACGAACACGGCGTGCCCATCACCATCAAGGCCCGCAAGGAGGGGGTGACGCCGCAGCAGATCGTGGACCGTTACCACAGCATGATCAAAAAGTCGTTCGAGGGGCTGGGAATGTCGTTCGACATCTATTCGCGGACTTCGTCGGCGACGCATGCCAAGACCGCTTCGGATTTTTTCCGCAAGTTGTATGACGAGGGTAAGTTCATCGAGCAGACTTCGATGCAGTATTACGACGAGCAGATGCAGACGTTCCTCGCCGACCGTTATATCGTCGGCACCTGTCCCAAATGCGGCAACGACCGTGCTTACGGCGACCAGTGCGAGAAGTGCGGCTCTACCCTCTCGCCCGACGAATTGATCGATCCGCACAGCGCCGTGTCGGGTTCGGTGCCCGTAAAGCGCGAGACGAAGCATTGGTATCTGCCGCTGGATCAGTACGAAGGATTCCTGCGCGAGTGGATTCTCGAAGGCCATAAGGAGTGGAAAAGCAATGTTTACGGACAGTGCAAGAGCTGGCTGGACGGAGGTTTGCAGCCCCGCGC
>CAKVKI010000212.1 GCA_934754975.1 uncultured Alistipes sp.
TCGTTGCTCTCGCTCGAAATGGCGAGCTGGGCGATGAACTGTTTTTTTGCCATCGACAGCTGGCGCGCTGACAGGGGCGTCGTGCGCAGTTTGCGCAGCTCTCCGTCGATCAGGTCGATGCACTGCGCCGTATTGCCGTTCTCCGAACTGAAATAGATCGCCACGATCCCCGTGTCGCTGTAGGGCGTGTAGCTGGCTTCGATGTTGTACGACAAGCCGTTCTTTTCGCGCACCACGACGTTCAGCAGCGAATTGGCGCACGGGCCGCCCAGGATATTGGTCAGCAGGGCCAGCGGCAGGCGTTTCTCTTCGCCGATGCCGTATGCGCGGCCGCCGATGATGCAGTGCGTCTGGTGGGTGTGCTTCATCACGGTCTTTTCGAACGGGGGCTGGGGCGTGGCCGCGGTCCGGACGAATCCGCGCGTCGTTGACGCCTGCTGCGCGAAATAGCGAGCCGCTACGGTCTCGGCGGTCTTGGCCGTGAAGTTGCCGATCGAAGAAAAGACCATCTGGTCCGTCGTGTGCGTGCGGCCGGTGAAGGCGCGGATTGCGTCGCCGTCGTAGCGCATGAGCGCGGCCTTGCGGCCCAGGATATTGTGCCCCAGTTCCGACCCGGCGAACAACATGTCTTCGAACGTGTCGTATATCAGGTCGGCGGGCGAATCCTTGTAAGTGTTGATCTCATCGGCGATCACTTCTTTTTCGCGCTCCAGCTCCCGGTCGGGGAACGTCGAGCGGAAGGCGATGTCGGCGATCAGCTCGACGGCCTTCGGAAAATCGCCCCGCAGGGTCGTGGCGTGGATGGTCGTGTCCTCCTTGGTCGTGAAGGCGTTCAGTTCGCCGCCGAGGTTTTCCAGCCGGCAGTTCACCTGCCATGCGCGGCGCCGTCGGGTGCCCTTGAAGAAGGCGTGTTCCGTAAAATGCGCCAGCCCGTACTGGTCGGTCTGTTCGTCGCGGCTTCCGGCATTGACGACCAGCGCGCAGTGCGCCACGTTGCTTTTCACCTGACGGTGAATGCCCCGGATGCTGTTGGGTAATCTGTATGTGAAGAATTCCATGATTATAATTTCGTGCGCAGGCTGAGAAATCTGCCCGTATAGCTCTCCGGGCACTGTTCCAATGCGCGCGGAGTGCCTTCGAATACGACTCCGCCGCCGCCCGTACCCGCTTCGGGACCGAGGTCCACGACCCAGTCGGCGCATTTGATGACGTCCATGTTGTGTTCCACGATGACGATCGTGTGTCCCCGTTCGATCAGTGCGCTGAATGCCGCCAGCAGCTTGTTGATGTCGTGGAAATGAAGTCCCGTGGTCGGTTCGTCGAAGATGAACATCACGCCGCCCTGCGCGCTGTCCTTGGTCAGGAACGACGCCAGTTTGACACGCTGGCTTTCGCCGCCCGACAGGGTCGAAGAGGACTGGCCCAGCTTGATGTAGCCCAACCCCACGTCCTGCAGCGGTTTGAGCCGCTCGACGATCCGTTTGCAGGTCGAATCCTTCTTCTCCTCGCCGAAGAACGCGATCGCGTCGTCCACGGTCATCTCCAGCACGTCGTAGATCGACTTTCCGCGGTATTTGACTTCCAGTATCTCGTCGCGGAAGCGTTTGCCCCCGCAGGCTTCGCAGACCAGTTCGACGTCGGCCATGAACTGCATCGAGACTTTGATGACTCCTTCGCCCTGACACTCCTCGCAGCGTCCGCCCGCGATGTTGAACGAGAACGCCGAAGCCCCCAGACCCGTATGCTGGGCATAGGGCTGGTCGGCGAACAGTCGCCGGATTTCGTCGTACGCTTTGATATAGGTCACGGGATTCGAACGCGACGACTTGCCGATGGGGTTCTGGTCGATCATCTCGACCGATTTGAGCAGCTGCACGTCGCCGCCGATGCCGTCGAAGTCGCCGGGCTTGACGCCCGTATCGAAGAGCATGCGCCGCAGTGCAGGATAGAGTATTCCCTTGGCCAGCGACGATTTGCCGCTGCCGCTGACACCCGTGATGCAGGTCATCACGCCCAGCGGAATCCGCACGTCGATATTGCGCAGGTTGTTCTCGCGGGCGCCTTTTATGACGATCGAACTGCTCCATCCGCGCTCGGCGGCGGGCGGCTCGATCGCTCGGCGGCCCGTCAGGTAATCCGCCGTCAGGCTTTTTTTGTTTTTCAGAAGTTGCGGCAGCGTACCGCTGAAAACCACTTCGCCGCCGTTGTAGCCCGCCTTGGGACCGATGTCGACGATGTAATCGGCGGCGCGGATCACCTCCTCTTCATGCTCCACGACGATCACCGTGTTGCCCAGGTCGCGCAGTTGTCTGAGTACTTTGATAAGCCGGTTCGTGTCGCGCGGATGCAGGCCGATCGAGGGTTCGTCGAGGATGTAGAGCGAGCCTGTGAGGTTGCTGCCCAGTGAGGTCGAGAGGTTGATGCGCTGGCTCTCGCCGCCCGACAGGGTCGAGGAAAGCCGGTCGAGCGTCAGATATCCCAATCCCACGTCGGTGAGGTATTGCAGGCGGTTGCGGATTTCGATCAGGATGCGCGCCGCGGTTTTCGTGTCGTGTTCGTCGAGTTGCAGTCCGTTGAAGAATACGATCAGCTCGTCCACCGGCATTACTACCAGGTCGGCGATGTTCCGGCCGCCGATGCGGACGTAAAGCGCCTCTTTGCGCAGGCGGCTGCCCCCGCATTCGGGACAGGTCGTTTTGCCCGTGTAGCGCGCCTTCATCACGCGGAACTGGATTTTCCGCCGCTCCGAGTCGATGTAGGCGAAGAACTCGTCCAGACCGTGGAAATATTCGTTGCCGCGCCACAACAGCCGTTTCTGCTCCTGCGTCAGCTCGTGAAACGGCGTATGGATCGGGAAATCGAACTTATAGGCGTTCTCCACCAGCTTTTCCTTCCATTTGCGCATGGTCTCGCCCCGCCAGCAGGCGATGGCGTCTTCGTAGATGGTCTTGCCCTTGTCGGGAATCACCAGATCTTCGTCGATGCCGATTACCTTGCCGTAACCCTCGCAGCGGGGGCATGCCCCCAGCGGGTTGTTGAAGCTGAAAAGGTGTTCCGACGGATGTTCGAACTCGATGCCGTCGGCTTCGAAGCGTGATGAGAATTCGGCCGCCCCTTTGTCGGATATCACCGTGCAGATGCCTTCGCCGTATGAGAAAGCCCGGGCCACGGAGTCGCGGATGCGGGTCTGCGTGTCGTCGTCCGGGGCGATGCGCATGCGGTCGATCACGATTTGAATATCCGCGACTTCGGTCTTTTCGTCGATCGAGGGCATGATCTCTTCGATCAGGCGCGCTTCGCCGTTCGTGTAGACGCGCATCAGGCCGTCCGAGAGCAGCAGCGTCAGTTTTTCGATGATCCCCTGTCCTTGGCCCAGCACGAGCGGCGCGGCGATGACGGCACGGCTCCCTTCGCCCAGCTCCTGCACGTAGGCCGCCACGTCGTCCACGCTGTAGCAGCGCACCTCCTGTCCCGATACGGGCGAAAAGGTGTGCCCGATGCGGGCGAACAGCAGTTTCAGGTAGTCGTAAATCTCGGTCGTCGTACCCACCGTCGAGCGGGGATTGCGCGTATTGACCTTCTGTTCGATGGCGATAGCTGGCGCGATGCCCGTGATGATGTCCACGTCGGGTTTGTTGATCTTCCCCAGAAACTGCCGGGCATAGGCCGAAAGGCTCTCGACATAGCGGCGCTGTCCCTCGGCGAAGATGGTGTCGAAGGCAAGCGTCGATTTTCCCGAACCCGAAAGGCCCGTAACGACGACCAGTTTGTCGTGCGGAATCTCTACTTCGATATTCTTGAGGTTGTGGACCCGCGCACCTTTGATATAGATGGATTTTTCGTGTGTCATTATCGTGTAACTAAAAACGAAAACCGCCGTACTGCAATTCCCGGTTTTAATTCCTTAATTTTTAACTTTTATTTCTCAATTGTCGCCTTCGGCGATGCTCCCTCCGGCTTTTTTCAGTTTCTCGACCAGTCCTGCGGCGCGGCTTTCACGGATGGTGAGCGTCATCATGCAGAGGTTGTCGAACTCCTGCGATACGATCTTCGGCTGTTGGTCCTTGATGACGCGCATGATGTCGTTCAGGGCGATATAGGGGAAATCGACGCGGATCGTGCGGTCTACGGTACGTTCGACGATTCGGGCCGCCGCGATCGCCTCCGCCGCCGATTCCCTGTAGGCGGCGATCAGCCCCGGAACTCCCAGTTTCGTACCGCCGAAGTAACGGACCACGACGATCAGGCAGTCCGTCAGGTTGTTCGAAAGCAACTGTCCCAGAATCGGTTTCCCGGCCGTTCCCGACGGTTCTCCGTCGTCATTGGCCCGGAAAGCGGCGCCTTCCGGACCCAGCCGCCATGCGTAGCAATGGTGTGTCGCGTCGTAGTATTTCTTGCGCAGGCCGTCGAGGATTTCGCGTATCTGGTCCTCCTGCTGCACGGGGTAGGCATAGGCGAGGAACTTGCTGCTCCGCTCCCTCGACGACGCCTCGGCGGGCGCCGCAATGGTCAGATAGCTGTCCTCCGGTTCCACCCTACCGCACCTTTGTAAACAGACGGTTCCAGCGGATGTTCGACGGGAACGACTTGTTCGCGTCGAGCGACAGCCAGACGAACGAAGCCTTGCCGACGATATGGTCCTCGGGGACGAAGCCCCAGAACCGCGAGTCGGCCGAATTGTGGCGGTTGTCGCCCATCATCCAGTAGTAATTCATGCCGAACGTGTAGCTGTCGGCCTCCGCTCCGTCGATGAATATTTTGCCGTCGCGCTCTTCGAGCGAGTGCCCCTCGTAAGTCTCGATGATGCGGCGGAACAACGGCAGGTTCTCTGCGGTCAACTCCACCGTCGCGCCTTTCTCAGGGACCCAGATCGGTCCGTAGTTGTCCTGGCTCCAATGCGGCTC
>CAKVKI010000213.1 GCA_934754975.1 uncultured Alistipes sp.
CTGGTACTCTATACGTACGATCCCGAAGCGATCGTCTTCGGCGGAAGCATCGCCCATGCGTTCGGCTTTTTCCGCGAAGCGATGTACGAACAGCTGAAACAGTTCCCCTATGCCAAGACTGTCGAGGGGCTGCATATCTGCTGTTCGGATATCGACCATGTCGGTCTGCTGGGGGCTTCGGCCTGCGAATAAATGCTGCGGCGCTTTGGTGAAATCCGTTTTTTACGTTATATTTACCAATGAGTTGCACCGAAACCCACGAAAACGACCCGATATGAAGAGACTTTTACCTGTTTTTGCATTATGCGCCGCATTGTGCGGCTGCGGCAAGGTGATTCCGACCGACGGCGAAGTCGCCGTCGTGCCGCTTCCCGAACATGTCGTGGAAGGGCAGGGAACTTTCTGCCTGACTTCCGACGCCGAAGTGGTACTGTTGTTCGACGACGAGCGGCTGGCAGGCGTGACGACTGCGCTGGACGAGGTGCTGATGCCGCTGTTCGGCCGCGGACCGCGGGTAAAGCATGCCGACAAGGCCGCGGACCACGCGGTGAACGTCACCCGCGACGAGACGATCCCTGCGGACGCCTACCGGCTTTTCATAACTCCCTGCCGGATCGACATCGTCGCCGGCGGAGCGCAGGGCGCGTTTTATGCCGTGCAGACGCTGCGCCAGCTGATTCCGTTCGCGGCGTACGAAGCCGGAAACGTGCGGGCCGTCGAACTGCCCGTGGTTACGATCGAGGATAAACCGTGCCTGGGCTACCGGGGCATGATGCTCGATGTCGGCCGTCATTTCTTTACCGTCGACGAGGTGAAGGAGGCGCTCGACATCATGGCGCTGCACAAACTCAACGTCTTCCACTGGCATCTGACCGACGATCAGGGCTGGCGCATCGAAATCAAGAAATATCCCAAACTCACCGAAATAGGTTCCGTCCGCAGCCGGACGCTGATCGGGCGCGATCCGGGCGGCACGTACGACGAGAATTGCAAATTCGACGAAACCCCTTACGGCGGTTACTATACGCAGGATGAAATCCGCGACGTGGTGAATTACGCTGCGGAGCGTTTTATCACGGTGATTCCCGAAATCGAATTTCCGGGGCATGCCGTGGGCGCGCTGGCCTCCTATCCGTGGCTGGGCTGCACGGGCGAACAGTACGAGGTGCGCCAGACGTGGGATATCGACGACCGGGTTTTCTGCATCGGCAGGGAGACGACGTTCGAATTCATAGAGGGCGTACTCGAAGAGGTACTCGGGCTGTTTCCGTCGGAGTATATTCATATCGGGGGCGACGAGTGCCCGACGGTGATGTGGGAGAAATGCCCGCATTGCAGGGCGCGCATGAAGGCCGAACGGATGAAGCGTCCGCGCCAGCTGCAGAACTATGCCACGGCGCGCGTCGAGAAGTTCCTGAACGCCCACGGGCGCAGGCTGATCGGCTGGGACGAGATCCTGGAGGGCGACGTGACGCCGACGGCTACGATCATGTCGTGGCGGGGCGCCGAAGGCGGCATCAAAGCCGCGAAGATGGGCAATCACGCCATCATGGCTCCGACGACGCACTGCTATCTGGATTATTACCAGACCCGCGATACGGCCGGGGAGCCGCTGGCTATCGGCGGTTATCTGCCCGTCGAAAAGGTGTATGCGCTCGATCCCTACGATATGCTCACGGCAGACGAACAGCGTTGTATCCTGGGTGTGCAGGCTAACCTCTGGACCGAGTATATCGCTACGTGGCCCCATGCGGAATACATGCTCCTGCCGCGCCTGAGCGCGCTGGCCGAAGTGGGGTGGAGTCTCGACCGGAAGGATTACGGCGACTACCTGCGCCGCGTACGCCGGTTGGCGAAGATTTACGATGCCTGCGGTTATAATTACGCGAAGCATATTTTCGGAGAGTGATCGCTTTCTGCTGCCGGAATAAAGGGGACGATGCTTATGTCGTCCCTTTTTTCGTCTCCGCACGGCGGTGGGGAGGGGCTGCGATATTATATGGGAGATTCCGCTGCGCAGTTCGTAAATTTTTCCTATCTTTGAGGGCAAAAAGTGTACGGACCATGGATTTGAAATACGTGCGGAGCGAATTGCAGAAGCTCTCTGAAATCATAGACGGTTGGAATACCCCGCAGGAGGCTACGGCCCTCGAACGGGATCTGGCGCTCGAAAAACTACGGAAGTTATACGACGCCGTGCGTTTCGGCGCGGCCGGGAATTTTGCGGCGGACCGCGAAGATGCGGCGGCGGAGGCCGTTCCGGAGCCTGCTCCGACCGAAATTCCGGTCAGCATCGACCTCAGCGCAATGCTTCCGCTCGATCCGCTTCCGGCTGCGGAGCCGTCCGAACCGGAGTTTGTTTCGGGGGTGGAGCAGGAAGCGGAATCGCGGCCGGAACCGGAGTTGGAACCGGAACCCGAAGCCGTTTTCGAACCGGAGGCGACGGAGGAAGCGGCAGAGCCGGCTGAATCGGTCGAACCGGCCGAGTCGGTGATCCCGGCTCCGGAGTTCGGACCGCAGTCCGATTTTGCCGCGGAGCCGGAGCCGGAAACGGAAGCGGAGCCTGAATCTGATTTTGCGGGGGAACCCGAACCTGCCGCCGAGCGGGCCGTTCCGGACCCGGGAGTTGCCGGTGAAGCGGATGAAACCTCCGAAAGACCCGAATCCGTGGTCGAATCTATTCCCGAACCCGTTGTCGAACCGGCCCCGGACACCGATGCTGAACAAGTTCCGGCATCGGCTTCCCCGGTACAGGAAGTTCCCACACCGGAAGTTCCGGTACAGGAAGCCCCGGTCAAGGCCGGAGAGCATACCGAACCTGCGCTGCAGCCGATAGCGCCGACGCTGTTCGAATTGGAGGAGGAGACCGTTCGCCACCGCCATAAACAGCGCGTCATCATGTCGCTTTATAATACGGAGCCTTCCGCCGCGCCTGTCCCGAAGCCTGCGTCGGCGGAAAAAACTGCGCCGGTCGGGAAGTCTGTGGCAGAACCGGTGTTTGCACGGCCGTCGGCGTCCGATTCTGCGGCGGCCGGGATTCCCGTTCCTTCCGCAGGCACGTCCGAATCCGCTGCATCCGGAACGGAACCCGTCGTAGCCGCAGTCGAGCCGGAACTTTCGGCGCCGCAGACCCCGTTTGCCGCGCCGCAGCCGAAAATGTCTGAGACGACCGAGACCGACAGCGCGGGTAATGACGGGGGTGACGATGAACCCGATTTCGAAGAAATCACGCTCGAATCCAACAATACCTCAGGCGCCGTGCTGGGCGAGGTAATCAATCACGACGTGCAGACGCTGGCCGACACGATCGCGCCGCCGAGGGACCGGGCGTCCGAGCTGCGCCGCAGCGAACACGTTACCGACCTGCGCCGCGCCATCGGCATCAACGACAAGTTCCTGATGATCCGCGACCTGTTCGGCGGCGATGCGGCGGCTTACGATGCGGCGATCGGAACGCTCAACGATTTCGACGATTTCGACGAGTGCATGATTTATATCGCCGAAAATTATGCGTGGAACGCCAATTCCGACGGGGCCAAATTCCTGATGGAACTGCTGGAACGTAAATTCGCATAGCTGCATGGCAAAGCTTTATATCGTTCCCACCCCGATCGGCAATCTCGACGACATCACGCTGCGCGCGGTCAACGTCCTGCGCGACGTGGATTTTATCCTTGCCGAAGATACGCGGACGACTTTGTTCCTGCTGAAACATCTCGGCATCGAAAAGAAACTCTATTCCCATCATAAATTCAACGAACACGCCACGGTGAAGATGGTCGCCGAGTCGATCGCGGCCGGACGCAATGCGGCGCTGGTGTCGGATGCGGGTACGCCCGGCATTTCCGACCCCGGTTTCCTGCTGGTGCGGACCTGCGTCGAAGCGGGGATCGAGGTCGAGACGCTGCCCGGCGCCACGGCGCTGATTCCGGCGCTGGTGCAGAGCGGATTTCCGTGCGACCGGTTTTGCTTCGAGGGGTTTCTGCCCCAGAAAAAAGGCCGGGCCAAACAGCTGCAGTCGCTCGCCGAAGAGGAGCGAACGATGATCTTCTATGAATCGCCCTACCGGGTGGTGAAGTGTCTCGAACAGTTCGCCGGGGTGTTCGGTCCGGAGCGCAGGGTTTCGGTGTCGCGCGAACTGACCAAAAAATTCGAACAGACCGTGCGCGGTACGGTCGCCGAGGTGCTGGACCACTTCCGCACGACGGACCCCAAAGGCGAATTTGTGATCGTGCTGGCCGGAAAACCCAAAGTGAAACGTGAAACGGCGGCGGACGAAGAGGAATAAATGAAAGGTTCTGAATGTTGTTATGGAAAATACGAACGATACGCATAATGTAAAACGCTCTTTCTCGCTCTGGATGGGGGAGATGCGTGAGTTCCTGCGGGGCCGGTTCAGCCTCGACGAAGACAAGGCGCAGCGCGATGAGGTCGTGGCGGCCATCAGCAAGGGCGTGGTGTTCCGCGGGGTGAACCTGTGGGTGCTGATCTTTGCGACGATGATCGCGTCGCTCGGCCTGAACGTCAATTCGGCGGCCGTAATTATCGGCGCCATGCTTATTTCGCCGATCATGGGCCCCATTATGGGCATCGGCCTTTCGCTGGGCATCAATGATTTCGAACTGCTCAAAAAATCGCTGCGCAATTATACGCTGATGTTCATCGTGGCGATTATCACCTCGACGATCTATTTCCTCGTCTCGCCCCTCTCGTCGAACAGCAGCGAACTGCTGGCCCGCACGGTGCCGACGACCTACGACGTGCTGATCGCCCTGTTCGGCGGCCTGGCCGGTATCGTGGCGCAGACGCGGCAGGACCGTACCTCGACCGTTATTCCCGGCGTGGCGATCGCCACGGCGCTGATCCCGCCCCTCTGTACGGCGGGATTCGGC
>CAKVKI010000214.1 GCA_934754975.1 uncultured Alistipes sp.
CTCATAGCGTTTTTTGCTGAAGAAAATCACGTTTTTGCCGATAAAGTGATAACCTTCGGTATAGGGGTCCATCTCCGGACCTGCGAATCCGTAAGCGACATAATCCGAGAATTTCTCCTTGAAATAGTTATACGAATCGTAAATCACCTCCTGCATGCAGATCACATCGGGTTTGTACATGCGGATCGCCTTCAGGCAGACCTCGCGGCGATCCTCCCAGCGGCGGCCTGCGGTCTCGTCTTCGGGCAGTCCCGTGATGCGGACGTTGCAGGTCATGACGCGGGTCGCCGGCTGCCCGGCCGCCGGACGCGCCGCAGTCGCGGAGACCGCCGTAACGCAGGCCGCAAAGCAGCCTGCCAGACACAGCATAAAGCTCTTCTTCATCGGTTCAGGTTTTTAAAGCAAGCGCTGCAGCGGGCAAAAATCCGGCCCGCCGCAGGCTTACCCGGTTTAAACATTATCTAACCAAAAAACCGTATCAACGAAGGTATGCACCCGTTTGGCGCAGTTCTTCCCGCACCTTCTCCACATCGACCGCCGAGGGGCGTACGCCCTCTTCGAGCGCGATGCGTGCCGCACGTCCGGCGGCTTCGCCCAGCGCCATGCAGGTGGACATCACGCGCGTCGAAGCCATCGCTTCGTGGTTCATCGACGAGCAGCGGCCTGCGACCAGCAGGTTCTCGACCGCGGCCGGCACCAGCGACCGGTAGGGAATATCGTAGCAGTCCTCGCACCAGTGGAGCGTGCAGTCGCCGCCCGTGGCGTGGTGGATATCCACCGGATAGCTGGCCACGGCGACCGCATCGTCGAAGCGGCGGCAGGCGAGGATATCTTCGGCCGTCAGGATGTATTTTCCGACGATCACGCGGCTTTCGCGAATGCCCATGAAAGGAGCCACCTTCTCGCGCCATGCGTTTTCGAAGCCGGGAATGAAGTTCTTCAGGTAACGTTCCAGTTCGTAAATCTGCTTGCGGCCCTCCACTTCGCCGTGCGTATAGCTTTCCGGCTTGGTCGAATCGACGCCGCTCACGCGCGACATGTTCACCCAGATTTCGTCGTCCTTGATTCCGGTGATGAGGATCGTACGCGCCACGGGAATCTTATACCCCGCCTCTTCTGCCTTGCGGATCTGGTTGCGCAGGCCGACGGTGATGAATTTCCCGGTGCGGAACTGCTCGGCGGGCATGGTGTCCATGTCGAAGACATCGGGCCGGCCGACCAGCGCATCACGCAGCTTCTGCACATCGACGCCCTTCATGCAGAACATCAGCGTCGGGGGCTGCATGCCGCCGTCGGCATCGCCCTTGCGGCACTCGACGCCTGCACGGCAGGCCACGTCGCCGTCGCCCGTACAGTCGATGACCGTCCTGGCGAGGATCGCCTCGCGTCCCGCCTTGCTCTCGACGACGACGCCTTCGACGGCATTGCCGTTTTTAATGACGTCCGCGCAGAAGACGTACAACAGCACCTCGACGCCGACCTCCTGCACCATCTCCAGCGCCACGGTCTTCGCCTCTTCGGGGTCGATGATCGTCAGGCTCACATGGAGCTTGCAGGGACGGTGTTCGCCGGCGGCGCCCCGCGCACGCAGGCGGTCGATGAAGAGCTGGGGCAGTCCTTTGATAATCTGGTCGCCCTTGCGTCCGAGGTAGCCCAGGATCGGCAGGCCTATGGTCAGGTTGCCGCCCAGGTAACCGCGGCTTTCGATCAACATGACGCGCAGGCCCTTGCCTGCCGCCGCACGTGCGGCCATGATGCCCGCAGGGCCGCCGCCCACGACGAGTACATCCACTTCGGCGCGAACCGGAATCTCCCGCTGGGGTTCCGTAATCATTTTTTTCTGATTTGCCATATTTGCAATGTTTTAAGGTTTATTTTACTTTTTTAGGAGTTTCGTGGCGTACCATGCGCCAGAGGATAACGGCCGTGACGAGGTGCATCACACCCATGACGGCGAACAGCACATTGCCCATCGTCGCCAGCAGCGAACCGATGAAAATGTTGAACACCGCGCCGCCCACGGCGCCCGCGCCGGCCGTAATGCCGACCACGCTGGCGACATTCTTCACGGGAAACGCCTCGGCGATGACCACGCAGATCGTATAGAGCCAGCTCAGACACATGATCGCGATCAGGCTGAAGATCGCCACCACGAGCCCGATGCGCGCATCGAACGACACAGCCTGCCACTCGCTCACATAGGGCGTGAGGATACACAGCGGCGCCACGAAGGCCATGAGGATCATCATCGTCTTGCGGGCCTTCAGCGCCGGCATGCCGCGGCGTACGAGCCAGTCGGACCAGACCGAGGTGAGGATGCCGCCCACAGCGCCGAACAGGAACGGCAGTCCGCCGATATACTGAATCATATCGAGCGTAGCCTGCTGCGAAAGCCCCTGCTCTTCACCCATGCTGCGCAGGTATCCCGGCAGCCAGAAACAGCAGAAATACCAGACGGGGTCGCTGATCAGACGGATCAGCAGCACGCCCCAGAGCGAACGCGTCGTCCACAGTTCGCCCCACGTAAAAGCACGCTGCTGTTCGCCGTTATTCCGCGCGATTTCGTCCTTGTCGGGCGCCATCGTGACGGCCAGCACCTCCTGCGGCGGATTTTTATAGATCAATGCCCATGCGACGGCGATCACCAGACCTACCAGACCGGCCACGATGAAAACGTCGTGCCACGGCAGGAACCGGGCCATCCACGCGATGACCAGCGGCGCGATGACCGTTCCCAGCGAACCGCCCGCCGTACAGAGGCTGTTGGCCGTGGCGCGGTGGCGTTTCTCGAACCAGAGCGTGACGGCCACGATCTGTCCGGCGAAGATCGTCGGCTCGGCCAGTCCGAGGATGCCGCGGCAGATGGTAAATTCGACGACGTTGGTCGAAAGGCCGCCGCCGATGCAGGCCAGCGACCAGGCGATGATACCTCCGAGCATCACCTTCTTCGAACCGAAGCGGTCCACAAGAATACCCGATATGGGGTACATGATGGCGTAACAGATCAGGAATACGTTGACGATCCACGCGTACTGAAGGTCTTCGATGCCGAAATGGGTCAGGATTTCGGGTTTGAGGATCGACAGCAGCTGGCGGTCGAGGTAGTTGCAGATAATTGCGACAAAAATCGTCGCCACAATATACCAACGACGCTTGTTCGGGTTTTGAAGTAGATTCATTCGGGTTTCTTTTGGCTTATCGGTTTATAAAAAGATTCTCGGTGAAAGCGCCCAGGGCGCGGTAACGCTCATAGCGGAGCGCCAATATGCCGGACTTCGCGGCGTCGGGCGTGTAAACCCGGGCAACGGACGGACAGAGCGCCTGCTGCGCCGCACCGACCGACCGATAGAGTCCCGCCGCGGCCGCCGCATGGACCACAGCGCCGAGCGCGCAGGAGTGCGCGCTGCCGGAGACCTCGATCGCCATGCCCGTCACGTCGGCGAGCAGCTGCATGACAAAGGGGGATTTCTGCGAAATGCCGCCGATGCCGACCAGCCGTTCGATCTCCACGCCGTTCTCCGCCAGATGGTCGAGTATGGCCTTCGTGGCGAAAACCGTCGCCTCGGCAAAGGCGTAATAAAGCTCCGGTGCGGTTGCCGAAAGGTTCAGCCCCACGACCGAACCGGTCAGCCGGTTGCAGGGATAGGGCGAACGGCGGCCGTTCAGGTAATCGGTCGCCAGCGGCGCATCGGCCCGCAGGGGCAGCTGCGCGGCGGCTTCGGCCAGTTTGGCCAACAACTGTTCTTCGGTCTGCGCGGCCAGCGTGCGGAGCGTTTCGTTTTCAGGATCAGCCGGCAGCAGGATTTCGCGCAGCGGCCAGCATAGCAGGCGTTTGAACCATGCGTATACGTCGCCGAAGGCCGACAGGCCCGCTTCGAATCCGACCATGCCGGGAAGTATCGAGCCGTCCACCTGGCCGAAAATGCCTTCGACCATCCGGCCGCCCATCTTTTCGGGCGGCATGACGGCCATGTAGCAGGCCGACGTGCCCAGATTCAGCACCACGGTCCCGTGGCAGATGCCCGCACCGACGGCGCCCGAATGACAATCGACATTCCCCACCCCGACGACGACCCGCTCCGACAATCCCAGTTTGGCGGCCCATTCGGAACTGAGCGTACCTGCGGGTGTGTCGCAGCCGTACGTCTTGACGGGCAGGCGCCGCAGGATGGGCAGCAGGACGGGATCGAGTCCGGCGAAGAACTCTTCGGGCGGATACCCGCCCCACTCTTCGGCCCACATCACTTTCGACCCGGCGACGCAAAGCCCCGACCGCAAATCTTCCATATCACGGCAGCCGGTCAGCACCGCCGGAATCCAGTCGCACAGCTCGACGACGGCCCACGCATCGCGGCGCAGCCGTTCGGAACCCCGCAGCAGGTGCAGGACCTTCGACCAGAAACATTCCGACGAATAGTGGTTGCCCGAACGGCGGGCATAATTGATATCGCTGCGGGCGCAGAGGGCGGTGATCTCTTCCGACTCCCGCTGCGCCGTGTGATCCTTCCACAAAACGAACATCGCATCGGGGTCCTCTTCATAACCCGCCGTCAGCGACAGCGGCGTACAAGTGCGGTCGACCAGACACGGCGTACTGGCGGTCGTATCCACGGCGATGGCGCGTATCGCCTGCGGATCCGGACACTGCGCAATGACCTGCCGCAGCACCTGCTCCAGCCCCTCCAGGTAATCCAGCGGATGCTGGCGAAACTGCGACTTCGCTGTGTCGCAGTACAATCCCCGGCTCCAACGGGAATAATTACAGACGGCAACGGCGATCTCTTCGCCGGACTCTGCGTCGGCCAGCAGGGCCCGCACCGAGTCAGTGCCGTAATCTATTCCAATAACGTATATATGTTCCATAATAGCTTA
>CAKVKI010000215.1 GCA_934754975.1 uncultured Alistipes sp.
GTCGAGGTCGATCAGCACGACCCGTTTGCCCGCCATGGCCAGCGTCATCGCCAGGTTCATCGCCACGAACGTTTTACCTGCATGCGGGTCCGACGAGGTGAAGAGTACGCATTTGATCTCCTTGCCCGACGAAACGTTCATGAACGTCATGTTCGAACGCAGGATGCGGAAGGCTTCGGACAGGGCGTCGCGTCCGGTTTCCCGGACTACCACGCCGCCCTTGCTCTCGCCTTCGAGGAAAGGAATGTCGCCGAGGAACGGCGCGCTGAGGTTCTCCTCCACGTCCTTGCGGCCGCGAATGGTCGTATCGAGCATGCCGATCAGGTAAAGTATGCCGAACGGAATGGCCAGACCTGCCAGCAGGCTGATGCCGAGGATGATCGTCGAGCGGGGCGATACGGGACGCGAACTGCCGTACGCCATGTCGATCGTACGCGAGTTGCTCTCGGCCACGGCGTAGTTGAGCTGCGTCTCCTCCTGCTTGTTGAGCAGGTAGAGGAACAGTTCCTCCTTGATTTTCTGCTGGCGCATGATGTCCAGCATGACTTTCTCCTGCGAAGGCATGGTCGAGATGCGGCGGTTGACCTGCGCCTCCTCCTTGCGCATGGTTTCGAGCTGTATCTGCAATGTCGAAATGTGCGAGTTGAGCGAGGCGATGATCGAACGGCGCACGGCGGCCAGCGCATTGTCCATGTCCTGAATGACCGGACTGCGGTCCGAACTGTTTTCCAGCAGTTTCTCGCGGCGCAGGATGGCATCGTTGTATTCCGAGATCTGCGAGACGATTCCGTTGTTGGTCATCGAAGCGACCATCGGGATCAGATCGCCCGCATGGGACGGGTCGTTGAGGTAGTCGCGGATGAAGTCGGCGACGCTTATCTGGTTCTCGATCGACAGGCTTTCGGCCTTGTAGCGCGTACTCTCGGTGATCGTACGGGTCGCCTCCGTGGTGATGTCGATCATCTTGTTGCTCTTCTTGATATCCTCGATGTCGCGGTCCACGTCGCCCAGCTCGCGGCCGATGACCTGCATGCGCTCCTTGATGAAGTCGGCCGTTACCACCGACAACTGGCGTTTGTCGGCGATGGCGTCTTCCTCATAGACGGCGATCAGCGTATTGATTACGTCCTCGGCGCGGCGCGGCACCGAACTGTTCATCGAGATCGTCACGATCGACGCCTGCTTGTTGGCCACGTCGCTCTTCACGGCGGCCCGGTAGGAGTTGGTCGTCGTCGCCAGCGAACCTTTTTTCACGGTGACGGGCTTTTTCAGGTAGGTCGAGTCCATGAACAGGGTCTTGTTCACGACGACTTGTCCCACGGGCGTGGAGATCGTATCTCCGTATTCGGCCAGAATGACCCGCTTGGTCTCCTGGCGCGTCACGAACTTGTCCTCGAAATCCGTCAGTTCGATCTTGCCGTTCTTGAGCGGGGTGATCTCCAGCGAAAGGGCCTGTTTGTTGTTGTCGTTGATGAAATCGACCTCGATCGGCGAACGGCCGTACAGGTCTACCGTGCGCAGGCCCTCCCGTACGGAGTAATTGACCGTCAGGTGGAGCCGCTTGACCACCTCCGACATCAGCCGGTGCGACTGGAGAATGTAAACCTCGTTATCTACGTTGCGGCGGTTCTGGAATCCGACCAGGTCGCTGAATGCGCCCAGATCCGTGTCGCCGCCCTTGCGGCTGTCCTTTACGAGGATGGTCGCCGTGCGGTTGTATATTTTCGGGGTGCTGGCCAGGTAATAGTAGGCCATGCCCAGGCAGATGATCGCCGAGAGCGCGAACCAGTACCAGTTGGCCAGAACCATCTGGATCAGGTCGTGGAGCGTGATGCCGCCCGTATTTTCGGACTCTTCGTTCTGCAGATGCGGATTGATGTTCTGTTCTGTCATTGCCGGGCTTATTTGGTCAGGGTTATGATAAGCGTCGCCACGGAGATGGCCGTACCCACGAGCGAAAGGTAGAAGTTGCGGTTCTGACTGATTTCACCGGCCTGGGCCTTGTATTTATTGGGCTTGACGTAGATCACGTCGTTCTGCTGGATGTAGAAGGCGGGGGAGTTGAACAACTCTTTCGACGTGAGGTCGAGATATTCGATGGTGCGCACGCCGTCCACTTCGCGGGCCACGGCCACGTCGGTGCGGATGCCGTAAATCGTCAGGTCGCCGGCCATGGCCAATGCGTCGAAGATCGAAATCTTGTCGCGCGTAATGTCGTACTGTCCCGGGCGCAATACCTCCCCGACCACCGAAATCTTCATGTCGGCAAACTGTACGTTTACCGTCGGATCGTTGATATATCCGCCTTCGAGAATCTTGTCTGCGATAGCCTGCGCCAGTTCGCTCCGGGTTTTGCCCTTGCACTCGATTTTTCCGATCACGGGCATTTCGAGCAGTCCGTTCTCATCCACCGTGCGGATTTGCAGCGACTGATTGGTAGCGCTTCCGTAATTGCTCGCTCCGGTCAGGGAACTCAGCGACGACGACGAGTTGAACGGCACGGCCAGTTCGGGGTCTTTGCTGTTGACGACGATCGTCAGCCTGTCGAGGGGTTTGATGCGTATCTGGCCGTTCTCGGCGATTTGTTCGGGAGTGAACGGCTGCGCGTCCTGCAGGTACCATGCACGTTTTTGCGAGGAGCATGACGTGACGAGTAAAGCCGTCAGTATGACCGGTAAAAAAAGTCGTAAATGTCTCATATTTTGATTAAGGCGTTTTATATCGTGCGCAAAGATAGAAATTTTCTATGAAATAAATGCCGCCGGAGACAGCTATTTCCGCCTAATTGTGTCTGTTTTTGCTTCGGACCGGATGTTTGTCCGGAAAAAAACGTACATTTGACACCCCGAAAACCGGAAACCGGCTTTTCCGGGCGTATTTTTCCCGGACGACAAACGACCTATTATAAGATATGGATATGTTGCACCCCGAATGGAGTTACCAGGCCGTAATCTATGAAATGAACGTGCGCCAGCTGACGGCCGAAGGCACGCTGCGCGCCGCGGCCGCAAAATTGGACTTTCTGCGCGACATGGGCATCGACGCCGTGTGGCTGATGCCGGTCTATCCGATCGGCGCCGAGGGCCGCAAAGGCTCTTTAGGCTCCTATTACTCGATCCGCGACTACTGCGCCGTCAATCCCGAACTGGGCGCGATGGAGGACTTCGACGCTTTCGTCGCCGAAGCGCACCGGCTGGGTATGAAGGTGCTTCTGGACTGGGTCGCCAACCACACGGCGCGCGACGCCCGCTGGATCGCCGAGAAACCCGCTTCGTGGTACGAACGCGACGCCGAGGGAGCGCCCGCCGTGCCTTGGGACTGGACCGACACGGCCAAACTCAACTATGCCGAACGCGAGGTCTGGCGCGCACAGGCCGAGGCCATGGAATTCTGGGTCCGCGAACACGGCGTGGACGGCTTCCGCTGCGATATGGCGATGCTGGTGCCGATCGAATTCTGGAATGAGACGGCGCGCCGCCTGCGGCGGGTGAAGCCCGACCTGTTCATGCTGGCCGAAGCCGAAGAGCGGAACCTCTTCGAAGAGGGCGCTTTCGACGCCTGCTATGCGTGGGAGATGCACCACCTGATGAACGACGTGGCGCAGCAGAAGGTCCGCGTCACGTCGCTGCGCGACTATATTTATGCCGACCGCAAACGCTATCCCCGCTCGGCCATGCGGCTGGCTTTCACCTCCAACCACGACGAAAATTCGTGGAGCGGTTCCGAATTCGCCCGTCTGGGCGCCGCCCGCGAAATCATGGCCGTCTTTACGTTCGTCGTGCCGCGCGGACTGCCGCTGATTTATACCGGACAGGAGATCGGCTACGACCATTCGTTCGCCTTCTTCGACCGCGATCCGCTTCCCGCTTACGGCGCCAATCCGTTTTCCGAATTCTACCGCCGCCTTGCGGCGTTGCGGCACGCCAATCCGGCGCTCGCATCGGGCGAACGGGGCGGCGAGATGATCGAGATCCGCAACAACGCCGAGGACTGCCTGATGATTGCGGTCCGCGAGACCGACGGCAACCGCGTCATTGCGGTTATGAACCTCTCGCCCTATGCGATCCGGGCCGATTATTACACGGGTGTCTACGCCGGCATGTACACCGACGCCATGACGGGCCGTCCCTGCGAACTGCGGGGGCATGTCGAGGAAGATATGTCGCCGTGGAGCTACCGGATTATGACCCGCTGACGCCGGTTCGCTCCCCGAAATAGAAGCCGCCGAAAACCCCGGCGGCTTTTATTTTGCATTTTATCCGGCAACTTCCTGCCGCAATCCGTTCCGATTCTGGAATTTTTTCTATTTTTGCCGATGAATATGAGACGCTTTATCATCCTTTGCCTGCTGCTCGTCCCGAGCCTTGCGGCGCAGGCCCGCACTTACCGTGCGGAGGAGATACCCAATGTCCAGCGCGCCGACCGTACGCGCTATGTGTCGAATCCCGACGGAATCCTTTCGGCCGGCGCCGTGGCGCGTATCGACTCGCTCTGCGGGGCGCTCCGCAGCCGTGCGATCGCCCAGGTCGCCGTGGTCGCCGTGGACGACGTCGCGGGCGGCGATGTTTTCGATTTCGCCGTCGATCTCTTCACGCAGTGGGGCGTGGGGCGCGCCGAAAACGACAACGGTCTGGGCATCCTGCTGGTGAAGGACCGGCGCGAAATCCGCTTTGTCACGGGCGGAGGACTGGAGGGAGTACTCCCCGACGCCATCTGCAAGCGGATCCAGCTGAAATACATGCTGCCTGCCTTCCGCGACGGCGATTACAGCCGCGGCATGGTCGCAGGCGTCGAAGCTGCGGCGCAGCTGCTCGAAGGCAGCGAACTGGACCTGGGCGGTACGGATAC
>CAKVKI010000216.1 GCA_934754975.1 uncultured Alistipes sp.
TTATAAAAGAGGGCTGCAGGCGCAAGCAGGCATTTCAACATCTTCGGTCTGTTTATCTACACAATTTTTCAAAGGTAGAAATAAATCTTCGGAACGCAAAACAAAAAAAAGCAAATCTCGGGCCTGACTCACAAACGAATAATAAAATTGGCGGAAGCGTCGTTTTTTTCATATCTTTGTTTCGTTTATGAAAAGTCTCAGATTACCCATATGCGCCCTGCTGCTCGTTGCGGCCGGGGCGTGCAGCAGAACACAGCAGCAGGCCGCGGCCGGGGAGGAAGCCGCCGAGCAGCACAACATCGTATACGGCATCAACGCCGATAATTACCGCACCGAAACCGGCGAGGTGGGCAGCGGCGAAACGCTGGGCAAAATCCTGAACGGATTCGGCGTTTCGGCATTGGCGATAGACCGGCTCGACAAGGCTTCGAAAGATATTTTCCCGCTGCGCAACATCCGCGCGGGCCACAAATACACGGCCTTCATCCACGAGGACTCGCTCTATGCTCCGCATCTGGACTACCTCGTCTACGAACGAAGCGTCGCCGAATACGTGGTCTTCGGGTTCCACGACGACTCGGTGAGCGTCCGCACGGGCGAAAAGCAGTTCTCCGTGCGCCGCACAAAAAAGAGCGCCACGATCAACTCGTCGCTCTGGGGCGCTATCATGGAGCAGGACCTGCCCTATGCGCTGGCCGCCGAAATGGAGGACATTTACCAGTGGACGGTGGACTTCTTCGGCATCCAGAAAGGCGACAACTTCACGGTCATCTACGACGAGCGGTTCATCGACGACAGCGTTTCGGTCGGCATCGGCCGCATCTGGGGCGCGAAGTTCTGTCAGGGCGGCAAAGAGTATTACGCCATTCCGTTCCGGCAGGGCGGCAAAATCCGCTACTGGGAGTACGACGGCGCGAGCCTGCGCAAACAGATGCTCAAGGCGCCGCTTAAATATTCGCGCATCAGCTCGAAATTCACCTACGCCCGCAAACATCCGATTTACAAGGTTTACCGCCCGCATACGGGTGTCGATTACGCCGCGCCGAAAGGCACGCCCGTGCATGCCGTGGCAGACGGCGTGGTAACCTTCAAAGGCTGGGGCGGCGGTGGCGGCAACACGCTCAAGATCAAGCACGCCGGCAACCTGATGACGGGTTACCTGCACCTGAGCGGTTACGCCAAGGGCATTGCGAAGGGTTCACGCGTATCGCAGGGCCAGCTGATCGGCTACGTCGGTTCGACGGGCGCTTCGACGGGACCGCACCTCGACTACCGCATCTGGAAAAACGGCACGCCGATCGACCCGCTGAAAGTTCCGCAGGAACCCGCCGAGCCGATTGCAAAAGAGAACCGGGCGACGTTCGAATTCGTACGCGACCGCATCGCGGCCGAGCTGAACGGCGATGTAAAGGACGAAGAACGCATCACACAGCTGGATTCGCTCGTGATTCCGCAGGCCCCGGCGGCTCCCGCCCCGGCAGGAGAAACCACGGCGGCGAAATAACGCATATGGCGGCAGCGGCGGAAAAATCAGGCCGGACGGCGACCGGAAACGCAGCGGCGGCAACACCCGGCGAAAAAGCATTGCAGACGGCAGCAGCCGCTGTGACCGGAATGCAGCCGAAACCGGGTGCGACAAGCAAAGGTCCGGAGACAAAAACGGCCGGGACAGCGGAAGCCGGAACAGGAAAAGCGACCGGCTCCGGCGAAGCGATAAACGAACGTTTCGTGCGTTTTCTCCGGCGGCACCATGTACTGACGCTGGCCACGGTTGCGGAGGGGGCGCCCTACTGCTCGAATGCGTTCTACTGTTACGACAAGGAGCGAAACCTGATCGTATTCACTTCGGATCCCGCAACGCGCCATGCGCAGGAAATGGAGCGCAATCCGCGTATAGCGGCATCGGTGGTCCTCGAAACGAAAATCGTGGGACGGGTGCAGGGATTGCAGTTGTGCGGCACGGCAGCGCGGGCCGACGAAACGGCGAAGCGGGCGTACCTCAAACGCTTTCCCTACGCGGCGCTGGCCGAACTGACGCTCTGGGCGATCGAACCGGATTTTATGAAACTGACCGACAATACGCTCGGTTTTGGAAAGAAACTGATATGGAACAACAAACAGGAGTGATCATCGTAGCGGGCGGCGGCGGAAGCCGCATGGGTGGAGCGCGTCCCAAGCAGTTCATGCTGCTGGGCGGTATGCCCGTTCTGGCGCGCACGATCAACAACTTCGCCGCAGCGCTTCCCGGAGCGGAAATCGTCGTCGTATTGCCGGCCGAACACACCGGCTTCTGGCACAACCTGTCGGCGCGCTTCGAAGTGGCGCCGCACACGGTCGCCGAAGGGGGCAAAGAGCGGTTCCACTCGGTAAAAAACGGACTGGCGGCCCTGAAACGCGATCCGGAGCTGATCGCTGTGCAGGACGGCGTGCGGCCGCTGGGGTCGCTGGAACTGATCCGGCGCACGGTCGCCGCTGCGGCGGAACACGGCACGGCGATTCCGGTCGTAGAACCCGTGGATTCGTTCCGCGAAACGAACGGCGCGGCTTCGCATATCATCGACCGCCGCCGTCTGCGCATCGTCCAGACGCCGCAGGTATTCCGCGCCGGGTTGTTGCTCCGTGCCTATGAAACGGAATACAGGCCCGAATTCACGGACGACGCTTCGGTCGTCGAGTTGTCCGGGGAAGCGGTATTCCTCTGCGAAGGCGAACGGACCAACCTGAAAATCACGACTCCCGAAGATACAATCGTGGCCGAAGCTTTGCTGGCAGCCCGCGAAGAAACGAACGAAACGGATGGGGAAAACGTATAAATACCATTTCAGCCGCCGCACGATCTATTGGACGCTGATCTACCTGGTGGTCTTCGGACTGCTGGGCGGGCTGTTGTACCACTTGTACGAGGGAGGTTACCTCTCGGCGTGGTTCACCTCGTTCATCGTGGCGCTCGTCGCCCTGATGTCGCTGTCGATTCCCCGCCGGATCGTGGTTACGGACGAAAAGGTCGAGGTGCGCTGCCTGCTGGACATCACCGAGATAAAGCGTGAGGAGATCGCCTCGGTACGCCGCGTCGATCCCAAGCGGATGAAATGGTTCATTCCGCTCTTCGGCGGCTGCGGATTCTTCGGTTACTACGGCCATTTCCTGGACCTGCGGAGGTTCGAGCGCGTGCGCCTGTACGCTTCGGAGTGGAAAAATTTCGTCGAAATCACCGATATATACGAAGACCGGCTCTACGTATCGTGTTCCGATGCGGATTGCCTGGTCGCCGAACTCATGCCGCCCGGCGGCAACCGGCTGACCGAAGAGGCCGCGGAAGAAGAGGAGGAGGAAAAAGAGGAGAACCAGTAGCATAAAGGGGCATCCGATACGGCCCGCTACAGAAATCCCGGCGGCATGGCTTCCGGCGCAGAAGACGGGGCGGGAGTTACGGTGCCGGCGACAAAAGGCGCACTGAAAACAGAAAACGGCGCAGGACGGCATCCGATTTGCGGAAACAACCGGAAGCGCCGGACCGGACGGATAAGGAAGAATATCCCGGAGAAAAGAGACACACAATTATATTACACAGGAATCAACACATTTTTTATTCACTAAAAAAACAGAAAAGATGAAAAAGTACCGTTGCACTGTATGCGAATGGATTTACGATCCCGCAGTCGGCGATCCCGACGGAGGTATCGCCCCCGGAACATCGTTCGAAGATATTCCCGATGATTGGGTTTGCCCCCTCTGCGGCGTTGGCAAAGACCAGTTCGAAGAGGTCGAAGAGTAGTTTGGGCGACCGACAAACGACAAGGCGCACCTTTCGGGGTGCGCCTTCCGTCTCAAGGAGAGGGGGGGGGCTTCCCGGACTTTCTCAGCCGCCGCAGGAAACAAGCGGAAAGATCCGGCCGACAAACCGCCCCACGGATATGGGGCGGGGCACGAATATCGGGCCTTCTGGGTTTCACAAAACGTTCAGACAGACAGACGGCAGGACGAATTATGAAAATATCGCCGCACGCGATCCTGCATTTCCGGGGCGGAGTGAAGCAGGCAGTACGAAAAAGGCCGCGATCATGTCGCGGCCTTTTTCTTGTTTTACAGTCGTTTAATTGATATTCGGCAGGAACGAGTAATTCGTCGAATAACCGAGCATCTGCTTCACGTAATCGGCCGGATAGCTGATCTTCACGTCCACGATTTTGCCGTCCTGCTCCACGAGTTCGAATTCGGGATTCACAAAGCCGCCGTAAGGCTCGATGCCGAGCGCATAATAACGGTCGCGCACCTCCTTGTGCAGTTCGGGATCGACCTGCACGGCATACTGCTCGACAAGCGTCCGGCCCGCTTCGTAGTCGCCTTCGGACTTGATGCGCTGTATCTCGCGGAGCATGTCGCCGAACAGCCCGCGCAGCTTCTCGTAGTCATTGACCACGACGTAGGTCTTGCCGTTCTGCTTCACCATTTCGATCACATTGTCGGCCTTGCCGCGCTCGTAGCACCACTCGCAGATCAGTTTGCGGTTGCGCATGTGCGACTCCTCGACGTTCTTGCCCGGCTCGATGCGCGCCAGCTGGGTCATCATGCCATTCAGGATATACTTCGCATACCCGGCCTTCGCCACGTCGAACGATGGCACCAGACCCAGCTCGACCATTTTGGGATCGCCCAGGTAGTAAAGGCCGAACAGGTCGGCGCGCGTCTCTTCGAGCGTCGAGCTGTAGCTCTTCAGTTCACCGCCCTTGACGCCCGGCGCCAGCTGGCCCGAACCGTGGCCCAGACACTCGTGAAGGTCGGTGTGGAGGTCGTCGGCCAGTTTGCCGTACTTG
>CAKVKI010000217.1 GCA_934754975.1 uncultured Alistipes sp.
ATCCACGAATACGAAGCCGACGAAGCCGTTCTCAACAGCGGCGTCGATGCGAAACATTATCAACTATTATTAATAAGGAAAGCTGCCGGCGGGAGGTGGTACTCAGTCGCCAACAGCTTTAATCACAGTAAACTTAAAAACCGTATTACCATGATGTTACGTAAAAGATCGTCGCGGTGGGCCGTAGCCAGAGTGCTTTTCGTGCTGCCGCTCACGGGACTCGCCCTGGGGGCGTTCGCCCGCACCGCCTATGTTTTTCCTGATGACAAAGGTAAAAAAGAAAATTTTATGATCCATATTCGGGGATCGGAATTTAATGCTTCGGGCGATAAAACCGGCAATCCGCTGATTCTGGTGGACGGTCTGGAAGTGAAAACGCTCGACTCGCTTTCCGCCGACCGGATCGCTTCGGTTTCGGTACTCAAAGATGCTGCTTCGAAAGATTTGTACGGCGAAAAAGGCCGGGACGGCGTGATTATCGTCACGACGAAAGACGGCGATGCCGAGTCGCAGACACAGATGCAGACCTTTTCGTACGGCGGCAACAGCGGCTCGTCTACAGTCGTGGTGCGCGGCGCAGGGAGGATGCCGGATTCCCTTGCGGGCAAGGTGCGTACGATGACTTATAAGATCGACGGCAAGCGCGATTCGCTGGGAGGAAACGTGGTTTGGAAAATAAACGGGCAGGAGGTCGATGCCGGGGACCTGGAAGGGCTGTCCGGAAACGTCCGGTCGATCCGCATCACCAAAGACCCCGTTGCGCAGGGTGAAAATTCCGGCGCTGCGGAGGGGGTGATTCACATTACGACCCAGCAGACGACCCAGCAGACGACGCAGGCTGCAGACGCCGGGCTGAAAGCCGCCGAGGCGGGGATGCAGGCCGCCCGTGCCGGTCTGGACGCCGCCCGCCGATATATGTCTGAAGACGAGTGGAAAGAAGCGCAGGCGCAGCTCGACGAAGCGCAGAGGCAGTTGGATGAAGCCCGTACGCAGGCGAAGTCGGAAATTTCCTTCTCCAGGGCGATTGCAGTCGATATGCAGGATTCCTCCGCCGATGTTGCGGGCCGCAAGGTCGCTGAGAATCAGGTGCAGGGAGCCGGTACGCAGAACAACACTAAAATCATTATCCGGGGAGCAGGGAAGTCAACTTATAAGAAAGGAGAGGAACCGCTGTTCGTTATCGACGGTAAGGTGCAGCCTGGAAAGAAAATGAATGACCTGAATCCGGATGAGATCGAAAGTATTTCGGTGCTGAAAGATGCGTCTGCGGTCGAAAAATACGGTAAAAAAGCCGCTAACGGCGTGATCGAGATTACGATGAAGAAAAAATAACCTCCATAAGCATAAAAAGTTCGCGCCCGGAACGGTTCTGCCGTTCCGGGTTTTTTCGGCGCGCGGGCGATGCAGGCCCGAAACTTGCAGAAATCGCCCGTGAAAAGTTATCTTTGCCGGCGCAAACTCCGGCTTGGAAAGCAGCCAGGCTGATATCGGATGTATTTCATTTTCAGCCCTGCCGCCGTCGTTTTTGCCGGAACCGATGCTCCGCATGGACAGGCGGCGCTTCGGTAAAACCGAAAAATTTGGTTCTGCGCCCGGCTTGCGCTATCTTTGCATATGAAATACAAAACAGAAGCTATGAAACGCCTGCTATTTTTTCTTACAGTCGTAACGCTCGCCTCGTGCGGCCGGTCGTTCGAGAAGCGTACGGCCAAATACGCCGAAGTGGGAGAGGTGAGCGATAACCGCGCTGCCGTACTCGATATCAACGAGGGCGTAGGCCGTTGGGGCTATGTCGATGGAACGGGGCGGCTGGCGATCGAATGTCATTATGCCGACGCCCGCCGATTTGCCGACGGACTGGCCGCGGTGCAGGTCCCCGAAGGGGAGTGGGGATATATCGACACCGTGGGACGGATCGTAATTGCTCCGCAGTTCGTGCTTGCCGAGCCGTTTGCGGACGGCATGGCGTGGGTGCAGGCCGCGGGCGAACTCTGGGGCCGTGTCGATAAGTCGGGAAAGATGGTTATTCCCTGCCTGTATTCCGAGATCGGCGAACCCGATGAGCGGGGCTGGATGCGCGTGCGGCGCGACGGCAAATGGGGCTATCTGCGCGAAAACGGCGAAGTCGTCGTGCCGTGCGACTACAACCTGATCGGCGATCCCAACGCTTACGGACTGATTCCCGTGACCAGCGACGGCAAGCACGGCTTCCTCGACGCCGACGGACGCGAGGTGCTTCCCTGCTTCTTTACCTATATTTCCGATTTCAAGGACGGCTATGCCCGGACGAACTACGGCGGCAGCATGGCGCTGCGCGACGAGCCTTACGGCGGGCAGTGGGGATTGATCGACACGCTGGGCCGCGAGACGATTCCGTGCCGTTATTACTACCTCGACACGCCGGGCGAAGGACTTGCGGCCTTTATGCTCGAACAGTTCGGCAATTACGGCTATGTGGACGTAAAGGGCAATGTGGCCGTTTCACCCCGTTTCGCCGTGGCGCGGCCCTTCTCGGGCGGCGTCGCCGTGGTGAGCTACAACAATGTCAATTACGGTCTGGTGGACCGCAACGGCAATGAGGTCAGCTCGTTCCGCTACAAACGCATCGGTGAGTTCCACGACGGCCTGGCGCCGTTCAATACCGACCTTTACGGTATGAATTTTCAGGGCATGGAGCCTCGCTGCGGGTATCTCGATACCGAAGGGCGCGAGGTGCTTCCCGCCAAGTGGGACGATGCCGGCGAGTTCAGCGAAATGCGCGCCCCCGTGATGCGTTTCGGCATAAATTCCGAGGATTTTTACGACGCCCGCTGGGGCTATATCGCCACGAACGGTCAGCTTGTCGTGCCGTTCAAATACCACGAAGCCTATCCTTTCCGCTGCGGTCTGGCCCGCGTCTTCGTCAAGGGACTGGGGTATGGCTACATCAACCGCAAGGGCGAAGAGGTCGTTCCCTGCAAGTATCAGGAAGCCGAAGATTTCCACGACTTTACGGCGAAGGTGAAGCAGTACGACCGGGTGATGACGATCGACGACAAGGGACAGATCGTCGAAGGACAATAGAAAAAACGGAGGTTCGAAACCTCCGTTTTTTTGTTTTCTGTCCGATCCGCAGGCATCGCCCCTGCAGTTTTCGGTCCGCAACTGTCGGCCCTCATATCCTGTCGGCCGCTTCCGGGTTCGCCTGCTTATTTGAATCCCACGATTTCGGGCCGTGTCGGGCGGTAACGGTACTGTTCGATACGCGTTTGGTTCGACACGCGGACATATTCGCTTTCGACCAGTCCGCGTTTGCCGAAGGCGAGTCCCAGACGTATCTGGATCGTGTTGAACACCAGGCGTTCGTTCTTGATACGTACGCCTACGCCGAACGAGGTGAAGAAGTCGTTTTTGAAGATGTTGGGCGAATAGCCGATCAGTCCGAAATCGGCGAATCCGAACAGGGCGATACGAAAGCCGAGGGGCTGGTACGGCGTGAAAAATACGGTCTCCGTGTTGAGGATCATCCGGTTGGTGCCGGTGACATGCTCCTTGAGCGCCTGCAGGCCGTTTATGCGGGTCAGGCGGATTATTTCGTCGCTGCCCGTGCCGCGGTTCCAGCCCTGCGTATAGTTGAAGGCCAGGAACTGGCGGATGCGGCTGCGTTTGAACATGAACAGGTTCGAGAACCATTTCAGGTCTACGTCCACCGCGCTGTGACGCCACATGCCGGTTGCGAGGTCGATATAGCTGCCCAGCGTGAAACTCCCCATGACATAGCCCACCGAGCGGAATCCACCGGTCGTATAGGTCATTCCCAGATACATTTCGTCGTTGAATTCGCCCCACGAGTATCCGCCGACCAGCTCGGCTTTGTAACCCGTCGCAAGGTACTCCCTTGTGCCGAATCCGTAAATCATGTTGGCCGAATAGAACTTCTCGCGGTAGAGACCAGCCCCGAAGAGCATGGCGTCGTAATCGTGCAGCGCGGGATTGTGGTTGGGGGCGACCAGCGGCCGCCGGCTGAAACGGGCGTAGCTGTAGCGGCCCGTGAAATATACGCTCGAATTGATGGAGCGGATATAGCGCGACTTGCCGCCCCATGCGTCCAGATTCCGGACCTTGATGAGCAGCGAAGTGTCGAGGTCGATCATGTAGCGTTTCGACTTGACGTCGCTGTACGTAAGGCCGATTTCATAGTCCGTCGGACGTATGAACTCCTTGCGCAGCCCCATGTTCAACTCCGAGTTGTAGAAGTCGCGTCCGGCCGAAAAATCCGCCGTGTAGAAGCTTCCCAGAAGGTTGGGAATTTCATATTCGACGATGTTGCCGCCGTATGAAAAGTCTTTGCGGCTGAAATTGGTTTTGAATTTCAGGGTGTTGCCCCATCCGAAAATATTGGCGTCTGACAACCCGACCATCGTGCGGCCTTCGCCGTGAATGGCGCCGTCGATGCTGATCGTCCAGCTGTCGCGGGTGCATATGACCATGTTGACGCGCGTCGAATCCAGCGAGTCGGGCAGCATCGTGATATCGACGTCGGAGATGTAGGGGCGCGAACGGAGCAACTGCTTGTTGCGTACGATCAGCTGCGGATCGATCCTGTCGCCCGGTTTGAAGAGCAGGTCGCGGCGGATGACCCGGTCGCGCGTCATCATGTGGATTTTGTTGCCCGAGCGTTCGAGCCAGTTGCCGTCGGGATCGAAGGGGTGCCGCCGCTCGATGATGATGTCGCCCACCGTTTTGCCGGCATAGGGTTCCAGCAGGCGGCTTTCGTCCAGCACGCGCCCGTTGAGGGTGGTGTCC